>JAGQSL010000078.1 GCA_020439525.1 Acidimicrobiales bacterium
AGTCGTTGACCGTGATGACGTGCAGACCGCGCCCGGTGAGGCCGTTGAGGTACACCGGCAGGGTGGACACGAGGGTCTTGCCCTCGCCGGTCTTCATCTCCGCCACCCAGCCGTAGTGCAGCGCGGCGCCGCCCATCAGCTGCACGTCGTAGTGGCGCTGGCCGATGGTGCGGCTCGACGCCTCGCGCACGACGGCGAAGGCGTCGATCAGCAGGTCGGTGAGGTCGGCGCCGTTGTCGAGCTGCTGGCGGAACTCCGCGGTCTTGGCGCGCAGGTCGTCGTCGGAGAGCTTCTGCAGCTCCGGCTCGCGGGCGTTGATGTCGGGGACGAGGCCCTGGAGGGCTTTGACCTTCTTGCCCTCGCCGACACGGAGGAGCTTGTCGAGAACAGCCATGAGGGACCCGAGTGTACGCACCGACGGCCCTCGCCCGACAGGCGGCGGCGCCCTCCCGGGCGGCGGCACCTCGGCCACGCGGCCGCCGAACCGCGCTGGACGTTTGCGTCTTGGCTGTCAGACCCCCTCCGTACCATCGGGTCATGTTCGATGATCTCGCCACCTGGGCCACCTCGGAGCCCGAGGAGCCGGGCCGCGCGGGCCCGGTCGAGCAGGACGCGGCGCAGGTCGAGGCGAGGCGGGTCGCCCAGGCGCGGGCGGCGTGGGAGTCGGTGGCGGGGCCGGTGCTGCCCGACGATCCCGGCGAGCGGCGGGCCGCGCTGCACGCGGATCTCGATGCGCTGCTCGACGCGCCGCGCACCGATCACGGTTCCTCGCTGGCGGAGGTCCTGGTGGGGTGGGATCGGTTGCGTCGCTCGATCGACGGGTCCCTGGTCGGGGCGGTCGCGGGGTTCTCGGCGTCGGCGCAGTGGGCGCTCGACGCGTACCGGTCGCCCACCGCGTGGCTGGTGGGCAGCCTCGGGTTGAAGCGCGCCGCCGCCGGCTCGCTGCGCGCCACATGCGTGGGCGTCGCCGATCACCCGGTGCTGGCGAAGGCCGCCGCGTCGGGTCGCTTGTCGCTCGAGCACCTGCGGGCGCTGCTCGCCGCCCGCTCCGCTCCCATCGAAGAGGCGTTCGATGCGGACGCGGCGGATCTCGTCGAGCGGGCGGCGTCCATGTCGGTCGATGCCCTGGTGCGGCACCTGGAGCGATGGCGGCTCGACGCCCTCGCCGAGCTCGGCGCCAACGAGCCCGATGGACCCGAGCCTCCGGCCCCAGCCGGCACCACCTGCAAGCTCCGGCCCCTCGGCTGGGGCCGCGCCCTGGGCGAGCTCGACCTGGATCCAGTCGCCGCCGCCGAGGTCATCGCCGGGCTCGACGCCGAGTACGAGGCCATGCGCCGAGACGGCCAGCTCGCGGCGGACCCTCGCTCCCTCGCCGAGATCCACGGCGAGGCCTTCCTCGCCATCTGGCGCCGCGGCACCCACCGCAGCACCGACGGACCGGCCCCGCTCCTGCACGCCGTCGTCGACCTCGACACCCTCCTGCGCCGCGCCGGCGACCACGACCCGGAGGACCGGATCCGGCGCATCGCCGAGCTCGTGGGCCACGGCCCCATCGACGACGCCACCATCGCCGAGCTGGCCAGCGCCGCGAACATCGCCCTGCTCGTCACGCACCCCACCACCGGCCTGCCCCTCTGGCACGGGCGGGCCCACCGCCTCGCCACGCCCGCTCAGCGCGCCGCCGTGCTCGCCACCACAGGCCACTGCACCTTCCCCGGCTGCACGGTCGCGGGCACCCGCTGCCAGATCGACCACCTCACCGCCTGGACCCACGACGGCGAGACGAACATCGACAACCTCACCGCCCTCTGCGCCCACCACAACCGCCTCAAGCACCGCTGGAACCTCACCGTCACCCGCCAAGCCGACGGCACCCTCACCTTCACCCACCCCGATGGCCGCACCATCGAGAGCCGCTACACCACCACGAGCGACCCACCCCGCCCCGCCACCCGCGCGCGCGACGAGAACCCGAGGGGCGATGCATCTGGCACCGGCCCACCCCGAGCCGGGCCACCCCGAGCCGAGCCACCCCGAGCCGAGCCACCGGAGGGCACGACGCCGCCGGACACCCATCCGCGACCCTGACCCACTCGCCTGTCCGAGCACCGGCCAGAGGTCCGCGGTCCCAAAGGAACCGGCGGACCGCCAACTGCGACCACGAGCCCGGAGGCGCAGCGGCTCGACCGCCGCCCGAGCGCCGGGGCGGTGGTCGGGGCGCGCCCGAGGGGTTCCTAGGATCAGCCTCCGATCGCCACGACGCCAGGAGGACCACCGATGGCCCGCCACCAGTACGGGATCTTCGCCGAGGGGACGCGCAGCCACCACCACCTGGAGCTGTCGGTGCGGCCCGACGCCAGCGACGACGCGCTGCGAACGGCGCTCATCGGCGTGCGCTCGGCGAACGCCGACCACCGCACCAACGGGGGCACCAACCTGGTGATCGGGTTCGGATCGGCGCTCGCCGAACGGCTCGGCCTCGCCGCAGTCGAGCCCTTCCCCGGCTACGCCAGTGCCGACGGCCGCCTGCAGGCTCCCGCCACCCAGCGCGACCTCTGGGTGTGGGTGCATGGCCCCACCCCCGATGTCGTGGTCGATGTCGTGCGCGCCGTGCACGAGGCGCTGGCACCGGTGGCCAGCCTCGAGCTCGATCTCCCAGGGTTCGTGTACCACGACAGCCGCGACCTGACCGGCTTCATCGACGGCAGCGCCAACCCGTTCCTCGACGATGCGCCGGTCGTGGCCGTGGTCGGGGCCGGCGAGCCCGGCGAGGGCGGCTGCCTCGCCATGACGATGCGCTTCGAGCACCACCTCGACCGCTTCGACGCCCTGGAGGTCGCCGACCAGGAGGCGGTCTTCGGCCGCACCAAGCCCGAGAGCGTCGAGCTCGACGCCAAGCCCGCCGACGCCCACATCTCCCGGGTCGAGGTCGACGACGAGGACGGCGAGGAGCTGAAGGTCTACCGGCGGAGCGTGCCCTGGGCGACCGCGAGCCAGCAGGGCCTCCACTTCGTCGCCTTCGGGGCCGACACCGCCCGCTTCGACCTGCAGCTGCGCCACCAGTACGGCCTGGTCGATGGCATCACCGACCGCCTGCTCGAGTTCACGACGCCGCACACCGGATCGTTCTGGCGCTGCCCGTCGGTCGAGGACCTCGAGCGGGTCGCCCCACTCCCCGACGACGACGACTGAGACCACGGCCGCTTGACGGCGCCGTTGTGTCATTGTAGCAATGCATTGACACAAAGGAGCCGACGATGGAGCACGCCTCGACGACGGCGATGGTGGCGAGCGTCGCCGCCACGCTGCTGACCATCCTGGCGATCGTCGGCTGGGCCACCCGCCGCGTGGACGACCCGGCGACGATCGAGCGATGGGCCCGACACCGCGGCGTCGCGATCACCGAGCACAACCGCTGGCTCGTGCGCTGGTACGTCCCGCTGGCCGGCACGCTTCGCGTCGTGGGCGCGGTGTCCGGTGCCGTGGTCGGGTCGCTGGCAGACCGGGCGCTCGGGATGTCGACCTCGGTCGGCGCCGGGTTCTGGATGTGGGTGGTGGTCGGCTGGGTGAGCGGAGGCTGGTGGGCGGCCGAGCAGGTGGCGCGCTGGCTGCCCTCCGGCGGCGGTGCGCTCCTCGTGCCGCGCGCCACCGCCGACTACGCGCCGGGCGCCGCCCGCTGGGGCCCCGCCGTGGGAGCGGTCGCCGTCGCGGCCGTCACCGTCGCCGGCGCCCTGGTCACCCAGCCATCCGGCTGGACCGCGATCGCCGGCATCGTGGCCGTGGTCGCCCCCCTCGCCGAGCGCCGAGCGGCGCGTCGCACGATCGACCGCCGCCAGCCCGCCGTGCACCCGGACCTCCTGGCCGCGGACGATGCCATCCGGTCGACGACCGTGCACCTCCTCGGCGCCGGGACCACCGCCGGGCTGCTCCTCGCCGCGGCCGCCCTGTGGAGCACCACCATCGCGGACCACCACCAGCTCCCGTTCGGGCTCCGTGGCTGGCCCACCATCGTGCTGCTCCTCGGTGGGTACGTCGCCGGCCGCTACCTCGCCAACCGGCCCTGGCGGGTCCGACGCACGACGATCGCGCGGAGCGCATCGTGATCATCCGCATCGACGCCTCGAGCCCCGTGCCGCCCTACGCCCAGGTCCGCGACCAGATCGCCACGATGGCGCGCAGCGGCGTGCTCGCCTCCGGCACCCGGCTGCCGGCGATCCGCCACCTCGCCGCGGACCTCGGGGTGGCTCCCAACACCGTCGCCCGGGCGTACCGGGAGCTCGAGTCCGATGGCGTGGTGGCCACCCACGGTCGCCACGGGACCGTCGTGGCCAACCGGCCCGCGGCGACCGAGGCCGAGCAGCGGGCCGCGGTCGACGGCGCCGCCCACAGCTACGCCGTCGAAGCGGCGCACCGAGGCCTCGACCTCGACCAGGCGCTCGATGCCGTGCGCGCTGCGTTCCGCGGCCTCGGCGACGGCCGGAGCTACACATGAGCGCGCCGACCGCCGGGGCCGGCCGGATCGGACCGGTCGGTCGCTACGTGGCGGTCGTGGCGCTCGTCTCGGCGGTGCTCGGTGCCGTGTGGTGGTCGGGAGCCGTGAACCCACGCGTCCGCGTGGCATGGAACGGCGCCGGCCTCGAGGTCCACGGCCGCCAGGCCGTGCGAATCCGCACCATCGAGAACCCAGGCCCGCTGCTCGTGCACGTGCGCTCGGTCACGTGGGAACCGACGGGCCTCGCCGACGCCCAGGTGCGCATCGCCGACTCAGGTGACGACGAACGTTCCGCCGCCGATGCCGTGCGCCGATCGAGCCCCTTCGAGCCGTTCGACCTGCCCGCGAAGGGGCGGCGCACGCTGGTGTTCACCGGGACGATCGTGTGCCTGCCCGGCGCCACCCAGGCGACCCCGACCGCGGGCCGCGCCGTGCAGATCTCGCTGGCCGCCCCGCTCGGCCCGTCGCGATCGCTCGAGACCGGATGGCTCGATCCCGGCGGGCCGACGCTGCCCTGCCCCGTCGGACCCGAGGGCTGACCGGGCGAGGACAGGTGGTCAGTCGGCCTCGTCGATGAGGCCGACGTTGCCGTCCTCGCGCTTGTAGACGACCGCCGCTCGCGACGTCTCGATGTTGGTGAAGAAGAAGAACCCGTGGCCCATGAGCTCCATGCGCTCGGCGGCCTCGTCGGCCGACATCGGGTGGATGGCGAAGCGCTTCGACTTCACGATCTGGGGGATGTGCTCCTCGGCGTCGACCTCGGCCGGCTGCTCCTCGACGACCACCGCGACGGCGCCGAGGCCGTCGCTCTTCTTGTGGGCCTTCGGATGGCCGTGGTTGCGGCGGTTGAGCTTGGTCTTCAGCTTGTGGAGCTGGTGCTCGAGCTTCTCGTAGGCCTTGTCGACCGCCTGGAAGCCGTCGGCCGCCTGCACCTTGCAGCGCACGTGGTGCCCGTGGCCCTCGATGGTGACCTCGCACACCTCCTTGTCGGCGATCCGCGGGTTCTTGTGCTCCCAGAAGTGCACCTCGGCCGTGTCGAGCCCGTCGACGAAGCGGCCCAGCCGCCCGATCTTCTCCTCGGCCATGACCCGCAGGGCCTCGGGGACATCCGTGTGACGGCGGCTGACGATGACCTGCACGGGGCGTGACCTCCTGGTCGGGGCGGCGGTGACCGGATCGTAACCCGGTCACGGAGGGTGGGCCGCCGCCAGTCCGACCACGTGGTCGGCCCCCGCCGCGCGCAGCGTCCGCGCCGCCGAGGCCAAGGTCGCTCCGGTGGTCACCACGTCGTCCACGACCAGCACCGAGCGCCCGGCGAGCGATGCCGAGGCCAGGAACTGGGGCCCATCGCGACGTTCCAGCAGCGTGCGCCCGGTCTGCGGCGGGCCGGGCACCCGGCGCAGCGTGGACGCCAGCGGCAGCGAGAGCCGAGCGGCCACCTGTCGGGCCAGCAGCTCGGCGTGGTCGAACCCGCGGCTCCGGCGCCGCAGCTCGGTGGTGGGCGCCCACGTGACCACGTCGAGCGCGCCGGCCGGCACCAGCCGGGCCATCCCCTCGGCCAACCACCGTGCCGTGGCCCGGGCGTTGCGGTACTTCAGGTGGGTGACCACGTCGCGCGCCGGGCCCTCGTAGGACAGCAGAGCGAGGCAATCGTCGAGCCCGGGGGCGACCGGCACCTCGGGCGCCGGGCCCATCTGGGCGATGCACGGCGCGCAGGGCGCCGGACCGGCACGATCGCACGAGGGGCAGCGGGTGGCGAGGAGCACGAACGAGACGCTACGGAGGAGGTCTGACATCGAAGCCGCCGCGCCAGGGAATGCCCGGGGCGTCCGCAGCGGTTGGACCTCCGAACCCCCTGCCGAGGAGCTGCTGCTGTGCGCGTCGATGTCTGGTCCGATGTGGTCTGCCCGTGGTGCTTCATCGGCCTCGCCAACCTCGGCGAGGCGCTCGGGCGCTTCGACCACGAGGACGAGGTCGACGTGGTCCTGCACTCGTTCCAGCTCGATCCGGGCGCACCCCGGCGCGACGACCAGCCCCTGGTCGAGCGCCTGGCGCACAAGTACGGCGCCACCGTGGAGCAGATCCGCACCCAGCAGGCCCGCATCGTCGACCTGGGGGCAGAGCGGGGCATCGACTTCCGCTTCGACGACGCCATCGGCGGCAACACGTTCGACGCCCATCGGCTCCTGCACCTCGCCCGAGCGCGAGGCCGCCAGATCGAGCTGAAGCACCGCCTCGGCCGGGCCTACTTCACCGACGGCGAGCCGATCGGCGAGCCCGACACCCTCCGCCGAGCTGCGCTCGACGTCGGCCTCGACGCCGACGAGGTCGACGCCGTCCTGGCGGGCGATGCCTTCGCCGACGACGTCCGCGCCGACCTCGACGCCGCCCGCCAGATCGGCGTGGCCGGCGTCCCCTTCTTCGTCGTCGACGGGCGCCTCGGCATGTCGGGCGCCCAGCCGCCCGAGTCGCTCCTCGAGCTGCTCGACCAGGGCTGGCTCACGCAGGAGCCCGCCCCGGTGGCGATCGTGGCCGGCGCCGAGGGCGAGGTCTGCGGGCCCGAGGGCTGCGAGAACTGACGCGGGGCGCCGACCGCCGCACCGGTACGGTCCGAGGCGTGTCCCGCCTCTTCGCCGTCCCGCCCTGGGACGAGGTCCGCCGTCGCCTGCTCCCGCTGCTGGTCGGGCTGGTGCTGTGCGGGGTCGCCTTCGGGTGCACGGTGCGCGCCGAGCTCGGCCTCGACCCGTGGGACGTGCTGCACGAGGGGATCTCCGATCGCACGGGGATCCCCATCGGGTCGGTGAGCATCCTCGTCGGGGTGGTGGTGGTGCTGGGCTGGATCCCGCTGCGCCAGCGCCTCGGCCTGGGCACCATCGCCAACGCCATCATCATCGGCGCGGTCATGGACCTGGTGATCCCCCACCTCCCCCACCCCGGCGACCTGCCCACGCGCTGGGGGCTGCTCCTCACCGGGCTGGTGCTGGCGGGCCCGGGCGTCGGGATGTACATCGGTGCCCGCCTCGGGCCCGGGCCACGGGACGGCATCATGACGGGCCTCGCCGAACGGGGGCCCTCCATCCGGCTGGTCCGCACCGGCATCGAGCTGTGCGCGCTGGCCGGTGGCTTCCTGCTGGGCGGGACGGTGGGCATCGGCACCGTCCTGTTCGCCCTCACCATCGGGCCGAACACCCAGTTCTGGCTCGAGCGCCTCGACCTCGGCCACCCGCCGGGCTTCGAGCCCCGCCTCGACGTCGAGGTCGAGCCCGACCCGACCCTGGCGGGGAGCTAGCCCTCCTCGGCGGCCTCGCCCATCCCGGGCAGGGCGCCGTTGCCGGGCAGCTCGCCGGCGAGGATCCGCCCGAACCGGTCCTCGAGCAGCGGGTTCCAGTGCGGGTGGGTGAGGATGTAGAAGCGCTGCTCGCGCACGGCGTCGCGCACCATGGCCGCCACCTGCAGCGGGTTGAGCCCCTCGGCGATCAGCCCGCCGATGTGGGCCATCATCAGCTGCTGCTCCTCGGTGGGCTCGGGGCGATCGCCTCCGGTCGCGGGGCGGTTGCGGGCCGACTCGTGGATGCGGGTCTGCACCCAGCCGGGGCAGAGCACCGACACGCCGACGTTCGTGGCCCCGGCGAGCTGGAGGTCGGCCCACAGCGTCTCCGACAGCGTGACCACGCCGTGCTTGGACACGTTGTAGGTGCCGCCCCACGGCATCGAGATCATCCCGGCGATCGACGCCGTGTTGACGATGTGGCCCTCGCCCTGCTCGATGAGCATCGGGGTGAACGCCCGCACGCCGTTGATGACGCCGTACAGGTTGACGCCGAGCACCCAGTCCCAGTCCTCGCGCGTCGCCGTCCAGATCGGGCCGCCACCAGCCACCCCGGCGTTGTTGCACACGACGTGCACCCCGCCGAAGCGCTCGACGGCGCGGTCGCGCAGCGCCTCGACCTGCGCCTCCTCGCGCACGTCGCAGACGAACGGCTCGACCTCGGCGCCCTCGTCGAGGCCGGCGATGGCCGCCTCGAGCGCGGGGGCCTCGATGTCGGCCATGACGACCTTCATGCCGTCGCCGAGGAACGTGCGGGTCAGCGCCAGGCCGATGCCCGACGCTGCTCCGGTGACGACCGCGACCTTGCCGGCCAGCTCCTCCACGACTCGCTCCCCTGCTCGCTGCGCCGCCGATCGACGGCCGCGCCGCAACCTAGGTCACGAGTGGACGTGCTGCTGCTGCTCGTACTTGTGGTAGTCGGCCATGATGAACAGGCCGGCCACCAGCGGGCCGCCGAACAGGGCGGGCATGGCGGCGATCGCCACCGACTCCACGATCGTGAGGCCGTTGGCCAGGCAGATCGCGGTGATGAGGGCGAGGACGATGAGGGCGCCGAGCACCGCGCCCCGCACGATCACCTTGAGGGCGTGGGCGGCGGCGTCGGGATCGGGCGCGGGCACGGTCGCATCGGACATGGGGGTGACGGTGACATCACCGCTCGCCCGCTCGGAAGGGGCGAAGGTCCCCTCGCGACCGGGACCCCTCAGGCCAGCTCGGCCGCCGAGGCCCAGGTGGCGTGGGTGCCGCTCGAGATCCGCTCAGGCAGGCGCAGGCGGGCGACCGGGCCGTCGGAGATGCGACGGCCGTCGAGGATCCAGCACTCGCTCGCGTCGGCCGCCGGGTCGGTGGTGAAGGTGACGACGTAGGCGTCGTCCTCGGCGGTCGAGCCCACCTTCGGCGCCACGCCCGGCTCGGAGCCGTAGGTGCCCTCCGGCAGACGGATGCGGTCGTCCTCGCCGGTGGCGGTGTCGTGGCGCACCAGGCCGTCGAAGAGGAACCAGCCGGGCACGCCCGACGCCGCCCACACGTAGCGGTGCTCGCGCCCGATGCGGCGGGGGTCGACGATGCCGAACTCGGTGAAGTCGTCGCGCAGGCGCTCCTCGGTGCAGCGCCCGGTGCGCAGGTCGAAGCGCCACCGGTGCAGGCGGGTCTCCATCCAGTCGAGCGCGAGGTAGCGGAACATCCACATGTCGTCGCCGATCTCGGGCTTGCG
>JAGQSL010000079.1 GCA_020439525.1 Acidimicrobiales bacterium
CCACCCGGCGAAGCCGCCGTGGGTGGCGCGCATCTCGCGGATGACCCCGGCGTTGGCGATGGCCGCGTCGACCTTCAGGCGGTTGCGGATGATGCCGGCGTCGGCCAGCAGCCGGGCTCGGTCGGGTTCGCCGTAGGCGGCGACGAGGTCCACGTCGAAGCCGTCGAACGCGGACCGGAAGGCGTCGGCCTTCTTCAAGATGGTGAGCCACGAGAGCCCGGCCTGGTTGATCTCGAGCACGAGGCGCTCGAAGAGGGCGGCCTCGTCGTCGACCGGGAACCCGTAGACCTCGTCGTGGTAGGGCCCGTGCCATTCGTGGCCCGGCGCGATGGCGCAGTAGGAGCCCTCGGGGACCACGTCGTCGGCCATGGCCGGGACGGTACCGCCGTCCCGCGTAGCGTCGCGTCGGTGGCAGACGACATCGACCTGTGGGAGGCCCACGCCGACTGGTGGCAGGAGGGCTTCACCGAGGGCGCCGACCCCGAGTACGAGGAGCAGATCCTGCCCATCGCGGCCGACCTCCTCGCCGGCCACGCCCGCGTGCTCGACGTCGGCACCGGGGAGGGGCAGGTCGCCCGCCTGGCCGTCGAGGGCGGGGCCACCGTGGTCGCGGGGATCGACCCCACCGCCAACCAGGTGGCCGAGGCCGCCCGCCGCGGCGGGGGGCCGACGTACGCCCGAGCCGGCGCCGATCGCCTGCCGTTCGCCGACGAGGCGTTCGACGCCGTGGTCGCCTGCCTCGTCTTCGAGCACATCGAGGCGGTCGACGACGCCATCGACGAGGTGGCGCGGGTGCTGCGGCCGGGCGGGCGCTTCGCGTTCTTCCTCAACCACCCGCTGCTGCAGACGCCGAGCAGCGGCTGGATCGACGACCACGTGGTCGATCCGCCCGAGCAGTACTGGCGCATCGGGCCGTACCTGATCGAGGACGAATCGGTGGAGGAGGTGGAGAAGGACGTGTTCATCCCCTTCATCCACCGGCCGATGAGCCGGTACGTGAACGCCATGGCCGAGGCCGGCCTCGTCCTCCGCCGCATGCTCGAGCCGGCACCGCCCCCCGGGTTCCTCGCCCGGGCGCCCGAGTACCTGGCCGCCGCGTCGATCCCGCGCCTGCTGGTGCTGGTGGCCGAGAAGGAGCGACGGTGAGCGTCGGGCCGTCGCTGAACGGCACCTCGCCGCACCCGCCGCTCGACGACCCTCCGGTGGCCGACACGCCGATGTGGCTCTCGCACCACTGGCCCTCGGACTACGACCGCTGCGCCGTGGTGGGCGGGATGCACATCTGCCGGCGCTGCCTGGTGCTCTACCCGGTGGCGCTCGTGGCCGGGATCGTGGTCGGCGTCGGCTCCTGGTGGCCCCACGAGCTCGACCCGTGGGTGCTGTGGCTGTTCCCCCTCCCCGGCGTGATCGAGTTCGTGCTCGACAACCTGCGGCTCATCGGGTATTCGCCGCGCCGGCAGGTCGCCCTCTCGTTCTTCGGCGCGGTGGCCGCCGGCCTCGGCTACGTCCGCTACCTCGACGACACCTACGACGTGCTCGTGTGGTCGGTCGTCGGCGTGTACACCGCGGTCTGCGTCGCCGGCGTCGTGGCGGGCGTGCTGCGACGGAGGGTGCGCCCGTGACCGATGCCGCCATCGACCCGGTGACCGATGCCGAGCCGGCCGCTCGCCGGCGGGGGCCGCTCGCCGACCTCCTCGGCGGCCCGCGCGTCGACATCGGCGACGCCGAGCTGCTCGTGCTGGTGGTGTGCAACCTGGTGAGCACGGTGGGCCTGGCGGGCGACATCGCCCGGCACCTGCAGACCCCCGACGACCTGCAGGGCGACTTCCTCTCGAGCTGGCACCTGGTGCTCTACGGCGGGGTGACGGCGGTGGGCGTCTGGCTCGGGGTGGGCGCCATCCGCCACGGCCCCCGGTTCGTGGCGTCGGCCGGTTGGACCACCGCCGGGTTCCTCATGCTCGCCGTGGGCGGGATGGCCGATGCCGCCTGGCACGCCGCGTTCGGCACCGAGGCCAACGTCGAAGCGCTGGTGAGCCCTCCGCACCTCCTCGTCTTCGCCGGCCTGGGCCTGCTGCTCACCTCGCCGATCGTGATCCTCTGGCGGCGCCCCGAGCGGCTTCTCGGCGTCGTGCCCTCGCTCGTGGCCCTCTCGTCGATGGTCACGTTCCTCCTGGTGACGTCGCTCTTCACCGGGTTCCTCTCGCCCCTCGCCAGCGGGATGAGCCTCTCGCAGGGCTACGTGGAGCCGATGGTGGGCGAGTCGCCGGTCGACTACGACCAGGTGCGCGGCCTCGGCATCGCGGCGTGGACCTCGGCGCTGCTCGTCGCCGCCCTCGTCGTGCTCCTCGTGCGGTTCCGCCCCACGCGCGGCCTCGTCGGCCTCAGCATCTTCCTGTGCGGCGCACCCGTCTTGGCCTTGAGCGACCCGCAGGTCGTCCAGCCCCTCGTGATCGGCTACGCCGCCGCGGGCATCGTGGCCGAGGTGCTCCTCGCCGTGCTCGGGCGGCCCACGCTCGGCCGGGTGGGGGCGGCGGTGACGGGTGCGGCGATGAGCGCCGCGCTGTGGTCGGCGATGTTCGCCGCCCTCGCCGCCGATGGGCGGCTGCAGTGGAGCGAGGCGATGTGGGGCGGCACGATCCTGCTCTCCGCGATGGTGGGCGCCACCGTGGGGGCGTTGGTGGCGCTGCCGATCCCGGGACCTGGCGACGAGCTCGTCGACGGGTCGCGCGCCACCTGATCGCCGCTCCGTAGGATCGGTCCATGACCGACTTCGTCGTGATCACCGGGCTGTCCGGGGCGGGTCGATCGACGGCGGCCGACGTCCTCGAGGACCAGGGCTGGTTCGTGATCGACAACATGCCCGTGTCGCTGATGCCGAAGGTGGCCGAGCTCGCCACCCAGCCGTCGTCCTCGACCGATCGGGTGGCCTTCGTGGCCGGCCTGAACGCGGCGCCGAGCGAGCTGATGCCGATGGTCGAGGACCTGCGCACCGGTGGGTCGCGCGTGCGCATGGTGTTCCTCGACGCCAGCACCGACGTGCTGATCCGGCGCTACGAGAGCAGCCGGCGGCGCCACCCGGCCTCCACGGGCGAGCTGCTGAGCAGCGCCATCGAGCAGGAGCGGCAGCTGCTCGAACCGCTGCGGGCCGAGGCCGACGTGGTGGTCGACACCAGCGAGCTGAACGTCCACCAGCTCCGCGACCGGATCCTCGAGCTGTTCGGCGACGACGAGCGGGCCCCGGGCATGCAGGTCACCGTGACCTCGTTCGGCTTCAAGCACGGCGTCCCGAGCGACGTGGACCTGGTGCTCGACTGCCGCTTCCTGCCGAACCCGCACTGGGTCGACGACCTGCGCCCCCAGACGGGCACCGACGCCGACGTGCGCGACTACGTGCTGGGCTCGGAGCTGGCGCAGCGCTTCCTCGACCGGCTCGACGGGCTGCTCGACGTGCTGCTCCCGGCGTTCGCCGCCGAGGGCAAGGCCTACCTCACCGTCGCGTTCGGCTGCACCGGCGGGCGGCACCGCTCGGTGGCCATCTCCGAGGAGGTGGCCCACCGGCTGCGCGAGCGGGGCCTGGCCCCGGGCGTGCTGCACCGGGACATCGCCAAGGGCGGGTGACGGTGGGCGCCGGAGGGGAGGCGCTGGCGGAGGCGCGAGGACCAGCGGTGGTGGCGATCGGCGGAGGCCACGGGCTCTCCGCCTCGCTGCGCGCCCTGCGTCGGTACGCGGGCACGATCACCGCGGTGGTGTCGGTGGCCGACGACGGCGGTTCCACCGGGAGGTTGCGGGCGGCCCGTCCCGACCTGCCGGCACCCGGCGACGTCCGCAAGTGCCTCGGTGCCCTCGCCGACGATCGAGAGCCCTTCGCGGCGATCCTGGAGCACCGCTTCGACGGCGGCGAGCTCGACGGCCACGCCCTGGGCAACCTGCTGCTCGTGGCCCTGGCCACCGAGCTGGGATCGTTCGACCAGGCGGTGCACGAGCTGGCCGAGCGGGTGGGCGCGGTCGGCCGCGTGCTGCCCGCCACGGCGGTGCCGGTGGCGCTGGAGGCGGTGATCGCCGATGCCCCCGAGGCGGCGGGGCGCCGCGTGGTGGGTCAGGTGGCGGTGCACAACGCATCGGGGCGACGGCGCCTCACCCTCTGCCCGGCCGCGCCACCGAGCGACCCGGCCGTCGTGGCGGCCATCGAGGGCGCCGACCAGGTGGTGCTCGGACCGGGTTCGCTGTTCACGAGCGTGCTGGCCGCCGCCATCGCCCCCGACGTGCGGGGCGCCCTGGCGCGCACGACCGCGCCGCGGGTGCTCGTGGCCAACCTGGCCCCGCAGGTGCCCGAGACCGAGGGCTACGGGGTGGCCGACGAGCTGGCCGCCCTGCACGACCACGGCATCGAGGTCGACGTGGTGCTCGTCGACGCCCGCCGCGCCGTCGCCGCCGATGCCGCGTGCGAGCAGGTGGTGGCGCCCCTGGCCGAGCCCGGACGGGCGGTCCACGATCCGGTCCTGCTCGCCGAGGCCCTCGCCGCGCTGGTGGCGGCCCGCGCCGGCTGAGCGGGGCGCAGGCGCTGCCCTCGTTGGGCCGCCCTCGATCGGGTGGGTTAGGTTCCGAGCAGCAGAGGGGCGCACGCATCGGGCCGCCCGGCCTGGACGCGCCGGACCACCAGAGAGGTAGCTCCACCCATGACCATCCGCGTCGGCATCAACGGGTTCGGCCGCATCGGCCGCAACTTCTTCCGGGCCGTGAAGCAGCAGGGCGTCGACGTCGACTTCGTCGCCGCCAACGACCTGGGCTCGGTCGACACCATGGCCCACCTGCTGAAGAACGACTCCGTGATGGGGCGCTTCGAGGGCGAGGTGAGCGTCAGCGACGACGGCATCGTGGTCGACGGCGACACCATCAAGATCCTCGCCGAGCGCGACCCGGCCAAGCTGCCGTGGGCCGACCTCGGCGTCGACGTGGTGATCGAGTCCACCGGCTTCTTCACCTCCAAGGAGAAGGCCGTGGCCCACGTCGAGGCCGGTGCGCCCCGCGTGATCGTCTCGGCCCCCGCCACCAACGCCGACGCCACCTTCGTGGTCGGCGTCAACGAGGACACCTTCGATCCGGCGAACCACATCGTGGTGTCGAACGCCTCCTGCACCACCAACTGCTTCGTGCCCATGATCAAGGTGCTCGACGACGCGTTCGGCGTCGAGAAGGGCCTCATGAACACGATCCACGCCTACACCGGCGACCAGCAGCTCGTCGATGGCCCCCACAGCGACCTGCGCCGGGCCCGCGCCGCCGCCATCAACATCGTGCCCACCTCCACCGGCGCCGCCCGCGCCACCGGCCTCGTGCTGCAGGCCATGCAGGGCAAGCTCGACGGCACCTCGCTGCGCGTGCCGGTGCCCACCGGCTCGATCACCGACTTCACCGGCGTGCTGAAGGCCGACGTGACCGTAGAGGCCGTGAACGAGGCGTTCGCCGCCGCGGCCGCCGACGGTCGCCTGAAGGGCATCCTCGGCTACTCGGAGGAGCCGCTCGTGAGCTCCGACATCGTGGGCACCCCGTACTCGGTCACCTTCGACTCGGGCCTCACCATGGCCATGGGCAACCTGGTCAAGGTCCTCGGCTGGTACGACAACGAGTGGGGCTACAGCAACCGCCTCGTCGACCTGACGATGATCGTCGGCGCCGCCAACAAGTAGCGCGGACGGGGCTGCAGCGATGATCAACGGCGTGCCCCAGCTGGAGGACCTCGGCGACGTCGCCGGCAAGCGGGTCCTCGTGCGGTGCGACTTCAACGTCCCCATCCGCGACGGGCAGATCACCGACGACCTGCGCATCCGCGCCGCCCTGCCCACCCTCGGGTGGCTGCAGGAGCGCGGCGCCACGGTCACCGCGTGCAGCCACCTCGGCCGCCCCAAGGGGGCGCCCGACCCACAGTTCTCGATGGACCCGGTGCGAGCTCGCCTCGCCGAGCTCGCACCGGGCGTCGAGCTGCTCGAGAACCTGCGCTTCGACGCGGGGGAGACGGGCAACGACCCGGCCTTCGTCGCGAAGCTCGTCGAGGGCCAGGACCTCTACGTGAACGACGCCTTCGGGGCATCGCACCGGGCCCACGCCTCGATCGTCGGCCCGCCCCAGACGCTGCCGTCGGCGGCGGGGCGGCTCCTCGAGAAGGAGGTCGAGGTCCTCCTCGGCGCCCGCAACGAGCCCCGTCGCCCCTTCATCGCCATCCTCGGCGGCTCGAAGGTGTCCGACAAGCTGGGCGTGATCAACGCCCTGCTCGACGTGTGCGACGGCCTGATCATCGGCGGCGGCATGTGCTTCACGTTCTTGAAGGCGCAGGGCCACTCGATCGGCTCGTCGCTCTGCGAGGACGATCAGGTCGACACCTGCAAGGAGCTGCTGGCCTCCGGCGCCACCATCCACCTGCCCCACGACATCACCGGCCTCGGCCCTGGCGGCAAGATCGGCGACCCGTCGGCGGGCGGCGAGGTCCGCCAGTTCGGGCGCGACCTGCCCGACGGCTGGATGGGCCTCGACATCGGCCCGGGCACGGCCGCCGAGTTCTCCGATGTGATCGGCGAGGCCCGCCAGGTCCTCTGGAACGGTCCCATGGGCGTGTTCGAGGACCCGCGCTTCGAGGCCGGCACCCGCACCGTGGCCGAGGCGGTGGCCGAGTGCCGGGGCTTCACGGTCATCGGTGGCGGCGACTCCGCGGCGGCGGCCGCCCAGTTCGGCCTGGCCGACCAGATCGACCACGTGTCCACCGGCGGCGGCGCCTCGCTCGAGCTGATCGAGCAGGGCGACCTGCCCGGGCTCGAGGCCCTGCGCAACGCCCCCAACGCCCGCTGACCCGAACCCCCACCCACCTGCAACGGAGCTCGTGATGGCCGCAACCGCTCGCACCCCGCTCATCTCCGGCAACTGGAAGATGAACCACAACCACTTCGAGGCCATCCAGACGGTCCAGAAGCTGGCCTACCTGCTGCACGCCGACGACTACGAGGTGGTCGACGTGTCGGTGCACCCGCCCTTCACCGACATCCGCTCGGTGCAGACGGTGCTCGAGGCCGACGAGACCCCCATCCGCATCGGGGCCCAGCACTGCTACTTCGAGGAGAAGGGTGCGTTCACCGGCGAGGTGTCGCCGGCGATGCTCGCCAAGCTCAACGTGGAGCTGGTGATCGTGGGCCACTCGGAGCGGCGCGAGATCTTCGGCGAGACCGACGAGCTGGTGAACCAGAAGGTCAAGGCCGTGTTCAAGCACGCCATGACCCCGATCCTGTGCTGCGGCGAGACGCTCGCCGAGCGCGAGGCCGGGGGAGCGGAGGAGAAGGTCAGCGGCCAGGTGCGCGCCGGGTTGGCGGGCCTGTCGGCCGAGCAGGTCGCCTCGATGGTCATCGCCTACGAGCCCATCTGGGCCATCGGCACGGGCAAGACGGCCACCGCCGACGACGCCCAGGCCATGTGCAAGGTCGTGCGCGACACGGTGGCCGAGGTGGCGGGGGAGGAGGCGGCCACGTCGGTCCGCATCCAGTACGGCGGCTCGGTGAAGGGCTCGAACGCGGCCGAGCTGATGGCCCAGCCCGACATCGACGGCGCCCTCGTGGGCGGCGCGTCGCTCGTGGCCGAGGACTTCGCCGCGATCGTGCAGTACCGCTCGCACGGCTGATCGGTCCGATCCGGCCGATCGCCGGACGCCGTCAAATCCCTGACGCTCCGTCAGGGCGCCGGCAAGCCCCTCGCTGGTTGAGCTGCATCGGCCCAGGTCAGCGGGTGAAACGGTTGTTCCAACCGGTGGTCGGCAACTCGGAGGTCATCGGGGCGACACCTGGCTTTCACGGCGATGTCGCCAAGTGCGGGTTATGGTCACCGAGGCGTGGCCTGAGCAGTGACCCAGGTCACGCAGCTCCCCCAACCCCTCATCATGGAGGTACGTCACATGCGACGAACCACGCGTGGCGCAAAGGTCGCCGCGCTCGCCTTCTCCCTCGCCCTGCTGGCCGCAGCCTGCGGCGGTAGCGACGAGGAGCCCAGCTCCAGCTCCAACGGCAGCACGGGCAAGAAGGAGGGCGGCACGGCAGCCACCGGCGAAGGCCTGCCCGAGGACACCCTGGTCGACTACCAGACGCTGTCCGCGGACAACCCGAACCACATCGACCCGGCCACCGCCGACACCCGCCAGGGCTCGCAGGTGACCGAGGTCCTCTACGACGGCCTCACCCAGGTGAACGCGGACAACGAGGTCGTCCCCGCCGTCGCCACGGAGTGGTCGGGCAACGATGACGCCACGGAGTGGACCTTCACGCTGAAGGAGGACGAGTTCTCCAACGGCGAGCCCGTCCTGCCCTCGTCGTTCAAGAAGGCGTGGGAGCGGGTGCTCAACCCCGATCTCGCCTCCACCCTCTCGTACCACCTGCTGGTCATCACCGGCGCCAACGACGTGGCTGAGGGCAACGCGGACGAGATCACGGGCGTGGTCGCCGACGACGACGCCATGACCCTCACCGTCAGCCTCGACGCCCCCCTGTCGGACTTCCCGGCGGTCGTGTCGCACACCGTGTTCTCGCCGATGCCCGAGGAAGCCCTCTCGGCCACCACCGGCGACGAGATCAACGAGTGGGAGCGCGGCCTCATGATCGGCAACGGCCCCTACAAGATGTCGGAGCCGTGGAAGGACGACCAGTACATCAAGGTCGAGGCCAACGAGAACTACACGGGCGACGCCCCGAAGATCCCCAAGATCGACTTCATGATCTCCAAGGAGGTCGAGTCGGCGTACGCGGCCTTCGAGAGCGGTGAGGCCGACACCGGCTACATCCCGCCGGGCGCCTTCGCCGACGCCACGTCGACCTACAACAACTCGACCGATCCCACCTTCGGCCTGTACTACTTCGGCATCTCGTGGGAGGACGACGAGCTGGGCGGCGAGGACAACCTGGCCGTGCGCCAGGCGATCTCGCTGGCCATCGACCGCGACCGGATCAACGACCAGGTCTACGACGGCGCCCGCGACGCGGCCACCGGCGTGACCCCGCCCGGCATCCCCGGCTACGCCGAGGACCTGTGCGGCGGCTACTGCGAGTACGACCCCGATCGCGCCACCGATCTGGTGGACGACTGGGGCAAGGCCGAGACCATGCGGCCCATCAAGCTCCAGTTCAACCTGGGCGGTGGCCACGAGGACGTGGTGTCGATCGTCGCCGAGAACCTCGAGGCCGTGGGCCTCAAGGTCGAGCAGGACCCCCGCGACGGCGAGACCTACTTCGACGAGATGAAGAAGGAGGGCGGTTGCGTGATGTGCCGGGCCGGATGGATCTGGGACTACCCGAGCTACTACAACGCGATGTACGCCCTGTTCACGTCCACCTCGATCGACGGCGACAACCTCGGCCGCTACAACTCGTCGGCCTACGACGAGAAGGCGAACGCCGCGGCCGCCGAGACCGATGAGGACGCCCGCAACGAGCTGTGGAACGAGGCGGAGAAGCAGCTCTTCGCCGACATGGCCGTGATCCCGATCAACTGGTACACGAACCAGATCGTGTACTCGGACCGGGTGGAGAACCTGGTGGCGAACGGCCTGCAGGCCGTGAACTACCCGGAGATGAGCCTGGCCGGCTGACGGCCTGACCAGCTCCGAACGCACACCGGAGGTGGGCCCCGCGGCGGCGGGGCCCACCCTCGTGCCCTCCCTCCCCTGAACGAGGTCCCCACGTGCTCG
>JAGQSL010000080.1 GCA_020439525.1 Acidimicrobiales bacterium
CGGCCTCCTCCTGGGTGAGGTCGCCATCCGCCACCTTCTCCTCGATGTGGCTGGTGGCATCGGCCACGAGGGCGTCGATCACGTCCTGGACGTCGACGCCCTGAGCCTCGGCCACGTCCGCGAGGGTCGCGCCCTCCTGCAGCAGGTTGCGCAGGTCGTCGACCTCGAGGCCCAGCGCCTCGGCGGCGGCGTCGAGCTTGGGGCCGTGGTGGCCGCGGCCGGGGCCGCCGCGCCCCGGGCCCTCGCCCTCGGGCCGGCCCTCGTTGACCATGGTGGTGATGCGCTCGGTCAGGTTCTCGAGGCGCTGGTCGGCCTCCTCCTGGGTGAGCTCGCCGTCGGCCACCTCCTCGTCGAGGTGGGCCTTCAGGTCGGCGACCATGGCATCGATCACGGTCTGCTGGTCGACGCCCTTGGCCTCGGCCACGTCCGCGATGGTCTTGCCGTCCTGGAGCTCGGTGCGCAGCTCGTCGGCGGTGAGGCCGAGCGCCTCCGCGGCGGCGTCGAGCCCGGGGCCGCGGCCGCCGGGGCCACCCCGGCCGCCGGGCCCGCCCTCGCCGCGGGCGGGGAGGGTCGAGTCGACCAGCTCGGCGATGCGGTCGGGAAGCGCGGCCTTGGCCTCGTCGAGCTTGGCCTCGCCGGCCTTCACGAGGGCGTCGATCAGGTCCTGCTTGTCGACGCCCTGGGCCTCGGCGACCTCGGCGAGCGTCTGGCCCGCCTCGAGCTGGGTCTGGAGCTCGTCGGTGGTGATGCCGAGCGCCTCGGCGGCGGCGTCACGGTCGAAGCCACCGCCGGGGCCCCGGCCCATCGTGCCGTCGGGGCGCTGGCCGTCGGCCGGCGGGGCCTGGCCCTGGTCGGTGGTGGCGGGTGCGGTGGTGGTGGTGCCGTCCTGCGCGCCGGAGGCGAGCGGGTTGCCGAGGGTGGCGCCGAAGACGGCACCTCCGGCGAGCGTGGCCGACATGGCGGCGGCGGCGATCATCTTGCGGTTGCGCATGGGGGTTCCTCGTTGCAGGGAATGGGTTGCTTCGGGGAGCAGAGGCAGTGGACCACACCGACCTGGGAGTTCCCTGGGAGACGGCGTCGACCTCGCGGAGAGGTCATCGGCCGTCGGGGCGGCGCGCTCCAGCAGGGGGATCGGCCGGGGGTACCGTCGGGGGAACGGCCGGGAGGACGATGCGCACGCACGTGCCCCGGCCGGGCGCGCTGTCGAGCTCGACGTGGCCGCCGTGGGCCGCCACCGTTCCGGCCACGATCGAGAGGCCGAGGCCCGACCCGCCGGTCTGGCGGGCCCGGGCCGGATCGGCTCGGTAGAAGCGCTCGAAGGCCCGGGCCGCCACGTCGGGGGCCATCCCCGGGCCCTCGTCGGCCACCTCGAGCACGGCGCCGCCGGCCTGGTCGGGACGGACCCGCAGGTGGATCGGCGTGCCGGCGGGCGTGTGGACCCGGGCGTTGGTGGTCAGGTTGGCGACGATCTGGCGGAGCAGGGCGTCGTCGCCGACGATCGCCACCGGCCCGGCGGCCTCCACCGAGACCGGGCGGTCGGGCTCGACGGCGCGCAGGTCGGCGGCCCCGTCGGCCGCGAGCTGGGCGAGGTCGACCGGCGCGACCTGGAGGGGTCGCCCCTGGTCGAGCCGGGCCAGGTCGAGCAGGTCGGCCACCAGGTGGCCCATGCGCGCCGCCTCCTGCTCGGTGCGGCGCATCGCCTCATCGAGGGCGGGCTGCTCGGCGAGGCCGCCCATGCGGTACAGCTCGGCGTAGCCGCGGATGGTGGTGACGGGGGTACGCAGCTCGTGCGACGCGTCGGCCACGAACTGGCGCAGCCGGTCCTCGGACCGGGTCCGCTCGTCGAACGCCTCCTCGATGCGGCCGAGCATCTGGTTGAGCGCCAGGCCGAGCTCGCCCGCCTCGGTGCCGGGCGCCGTCTCGGGGATGCGCTGGGACAGGTCGCCTTCGCCGATGGCGAGGGCCGTGTGGGTCATCTCGCGGACCGGGCGCACGCCGAGGCGCAGCACCCAGAACGTGACCAGCCCGAGCGTGCCCAGGATCGCGGCGGCGGCGGCGGCCTGGATCAGCAGGAGGCGGCGGATCGTCTCCTCCACGTCGGTCAGGGGCAGGGCGAAGACGGCGAGGCGCCCGTCGGCCCCGGCCGCGCGGACCTGGACCCGGAAGCTGAGGTCGCCCTCCTCGGAGCCCACGGTGAAGGGCTCGCGGCCGACGTGGCGCGCCGCCTCCTCGGCGTGGAGGTCGGGGATGGCCTCCGAGGACGTCATGAGGTTCGGGCGCGACACGGTCACGAGCTCGTCGCTGCCGGGGGCGATCACGCCGACGTAGAGCGACGAGGCGATGGCGGCGCCCTGAGGTGGCGCGCTGCCCGGCGTCGGGTAGCCGTCGTCGTCGGCATCGGGACGACGCTCGCCCCGGCCCTCGGGGGTCGAGCGGGTCAGCTGCTCGTCGACCTGCTGGATGAGGTTCTGGCGGGTGGCCTGGGTGATGGCCACCGCGGCCACTGCGAGGGCCATGCCGACCACCAGGACGCCGAGCAGGAGCCGCGCCCGGAGGCTCACCGCATCACGACCGGGGCTCGCGGATCGTGTACCCCACGCCCCGGATGGTCTGGATCAGGCGGGGCTCGACGTTGTCGACCTTCTTGCGGAGGTAGCCGATGTAGGTCTCGACCACGCCGCCGTCGCCGCCGAAGTCGTACTGCCACACGTGGTCGAGGATCTGCGCCTTGGACAGGACCCGGCCCTGGTTCACGAGCAGGTAGCGCAGGAGGTTGTACTCGGTGGGGGAGAGGGCGACCTCCTGGCCGGCGCGCAGCACGAGGTGGGCCTCGTCGTCGAGCTCGAGGTCGACGCAGCGCAGCACGCTGTCGTCCTTGGCCGCCCCGGTGCGACGGAGCACGGCGCCGATGCGCGCCACCAGCTCGTCGAGGCTGAAGGGCTTCACCAGGTAGTCGTCGCCCCCCATGGTGAGGCCGCGGACCTTGTCCTCGGTGGCGTCCTTCGCCGTGAGGAACAGCACCGGCGTCCGGTTGCCCTCGCTGCGGAGCCGCTGGCAGACGGCGAACCCGTCGAGGTCCGGCAGCATCACGTCGAGCACGATCAGGTCGGGGTCGACCTCGGGCACCGCGGCGAGCGCCTCGCGGCCGGTCGCCGCCGGGTGCACGTCGAAGCCGCTGTGGCGCAGGGCGGCCTCGAGCATCGAGCGCAGGTTGTCCTCGTCGTCGACGAGCAGGAGCTTCTCACCGGTCACGGGCCCATGCTGGCACCGTTCCCTGGGAGCTTCCTGGGAACGCCCTGGGAATGTCGGGCGCCGCACCCAACCATCCCGGGGGCTGGCGGGTGTCTCGGGTGTCATGGAGGACGTGCGAGACCACCCACCGGGGCCAGCGGCGATCGATGACCTGTTCCGCGCCGAGTTCGCTCGGCTCGTGCGGTCGCTGTCGGTCGTCGAGGGGCCCGAAGCCGCCGCCGACGCGGTGCAGGAGGCGTTCATCGCCGCCGACCGCCGCTGGCGGCGGGTCTCGCGACTCGAGGACCCGGCGGGGTGGGTCCGGCGCGTGGCCGTGAACCGGCTGCTCAACGGTCGTCGGAACCGGCGGCGGCGATCCGAGCTGCTGGCGGCGCTGCGCCCGGTGGCGGAGGTCGACCTCGATCCCCTCGACCTCGACCTGCTGGCGGCGGTGGCCGCGCTGCCCACCCAGCAGCGCCTCGTCGTGTGCCTGCACCACCTCGGGGGCTACCGGGTCGAGGACGTGGCCGCCGACCTCGACATCGCCCCCGGCACGGTGAAGTCCCACCTCCACGACGCCCGACGATCGCTGCGACGCACCCTGGAGGTGGCCGACGATGCCTGACGACCCGATTCCCGACCTTGACCGGCTGGCGCACCTGGCGCCGGCGATCGACCTCGATGCGGCAGCCGGTGCGTTCCGCGGCGTGCGCCGCCGCCGGGCGCGACGCCGCACGGCCCTCGTGGGCGCGGCTGGCGTGCTCGCCGCGGTGGGCCTGGGCGCCCTCGTCGTCTCGGCGCAGGACGACGCGGCGGACGTGTCCACCGGGCCGTCGTCGACGCCGTCGGTGTCCGCTGGGTTCGAGGGCGGGCGGCAGGTCACGACCAGCGAGGACGGCCTCGTGCTCCAGCTCGACCTGCCCGAGACCGCCGTCGTGGGCGAGCGGATGTGGCTCGACGTCACCTTCACCAACGGGAGCGACGACGACATCACCGTCGGGACCGCCGCGCCCTGCGACGAGCAGCTCGGCGCCGTCGCCGGCTCGCTCGACGCCATCCGTGCCGTCGAGGCCGATGCCGGGATGGGCGCGTTCGCGGTCGACCCGCTGGCTGGGTCGGGCGTCGCCGGCGAGCAGTGGGGCGGCGATGTGGACGACCTGCCGGCCGTCCTCGCCGGCGGGCGAGCGCCGAAGGTCCTGCCCGGACGACCCGAGGCCCAGCTCTCCATGACGACGGTGGCCTGCTCCTCGATGCTCCTGCCCCCGAGGCCCCTCGCTACCGGCGCCTCCCTGTCGACGCGCCTCGCCGTCGACCTGCGCTGGACCGATCCCGGCTCCGCGGACGGGAGCGAGCTCGAGGTGCTGGCCTCGACCGGCCCCCTGGCCACCGCCGCCGGCGACGACCTCGGTCGGGTGTCGGTGCGCCAGCCCGTGGCCCTGGTCGATCCGACCGATCGAGCGCCGTCGCACGCGGTCGCGGTCGGACCGGACGGCATCGCCGCCGCCCCGACGCTCGACGCTTGGCTCGCCGAGACCCGCGACCTCCCGCCGCAGGTCGAGCAGCGGTGGTCGGCCGCCGTGGCCTGGTGGCGAGGTGCCTGGGAGGCATGGATCGTCCCCACCTACGGCTCGGGCCACCAGAGCGACCCCCTGCGGATCCGCTTCGACCCCGAGGCGATGGCGGTCACGGACGTCCGCACGGTGTTCTGGAACGGGGCGCCGTCCGACGACCCCGACGCGTACCCGATCGCGCCCGATGAGCCGGTCGACGAGGTTCGGTACTCGGCCGGTTGAGCACCCGGCCGTAGCCTTGGGCGGTGCCTTCGCCTGCCTTCGACGACCGCCCCATCGGCATGTTCGACAGCGGGTTCGGCGGGCTCACCGTCGCCCGAGCCTTCCTCGACCTGCTGCCCGGCGAGGACCTCGTGTACGTCGGCGACACCGGGCGCTACCCGTACGGGCCGCGGCCCCTCGAGGAGGTCGCCGGGTTCGCTCACGAGATCGCCCGGTTCCTCGTCGACGAGCACGACGTGAAGCTGCTGGTGGTGGCGTGCAACACCGCCGCGGCCGCGGCCCTCGACGAGCTGCGCGACGAGCTCGACGTGCCCGTGATGGGGGTCATCGAGCCCGGGGTGCGTTCGCTGGTGCGGGCCACCGAGACGGGACGCGTCAGCGTGATCGGCACGGTCGGCACCGTGCGGTCGGGCGCCTACCAGCACGCCGTCGCCGGCACCGGCGCGCCGGTCGCGCTCACCATCGCGGCCTGCCCCGGGTTCGTGGAGTTCGTGGAGCGGGGCGAGACCGAGAGCGACCAGGTGCACGTGCTCGCCGAGCGGCTGCTCGCGCCGGTGGTCGAGGCCAAGGTCGACGCCCTCCTGCTCGGCTGCACGCACTACCCCTACCTGGCCCGAACGATCACCGACGTGGTCGGTCGCGACGTGGTCCTGGTGTCCTCGGCCGACGAGACGGCGTTCGAGGCACTCGACCTGCTGGCCATCGGCGATGTCGTCCGGCCCGCGTCGCCCGGCCGACGGGGCGCGCCGACCTTCCTCTCCTCGGGCGATCCGACGCGCTTCGCCGAGCTCGGCGGCCAGCTCCTCGGCCCCGAGCTCGGCCACGCCGGGTCGGTGCCCTGGGCCCGCTGACGCTCGATCAGCCCGTGTAGCCGGCCGACCCGGAGATCGGCACGGCCGGCTCGGGGGTGGCCGGCGTGGTGGGGCCGAGCGGCGCGGCGGCATCGGCGACGAGGACCACCGGCCCGTACCCGACGGCTCCACAGCGGGCCGTGACCGTCGTCGGGCCGTCGAGCTGCGCATCGGGCACGTCGACCGACCAGTCGCCCCAGAGGTCGATCGTCGCCGTCGCCGCGGAGGTGCCGCCATCGCTGGCGAAGGCGACGGAGACCTCCGAACCGACCGGGCAGTCCGTGCCGCTGACGATCGCCCCATCACCGGCTCGGGCGACGGCCATGGTCGGGCGCTCGACGTCGTAGCGGATGGACTCCTCGGCGCGGCCGCAGCGGACCGTGAGGGTCAGATCATCCTGGCGCGCGGTCGCCCGGACCTCGTAGCGAGGCGGCGAGGCGATCCAGGTCACCTCGACGGGCACGTCGCCCTCGACATCGTGGGCCGAGGTGACCGGCGGCTCGTAGCACGGGTAGCGGCCCACGAGGGTGCTGCCCGGCGCGCCGCGGCCGGCGTCGACCTCGAGTACTCGCTCGGCCGGAGTGGGAGGGGGGCCGGCGCCGGTCCAGTGCACGACGGGGATGTAGTTGACGCCGGTGCACCAGGCTCGGACGTAGAGCAGCTGGTCGGGCCCCACCGCCGGGGCCGGGGCGCGGAAGTCGCCGCGTTCGTCGGTAGGGGCCCGCACGACCTGGATCCAGTCGCCGACGCGGTACTGGACCGCCGCGGTCGGCTCGGGGCAGTCGGTGCCGATGGAGGCGTGCAGCTGGTAGTCCGGCGCCTCGGGGCCCCGCCACGGATCGAAGCCGAGGATCGGGGTTTCTACGTCGACGATCGCGGTGGCGGATCGGGCGCCCGACGGGCACACGGTGGTGAACGCCACGTCGCCGCCCGAGAGCGTGTAGGACATGCTCGCACTGCCGGGCCCGGTGGGCGGCGGCGAGCGGAGCTCGCCCTCGCTCGGCTCGAAGAGGTCGACATCGACGAGGATCTTCGGCGTCCCCTCGCAGCCGGACGCGTCGACCGTGATGATGTCGTCTCGCTGGGCGTCGAGCGTCGACGGGGCGATGGTCGGCGCCTCCGCAGCTGCGGCCGGTGGGATCGGTGCCCCGATGAGGACCGCTGCGGTCGCCATCGAGATCAGGACCGCTCGCCGCCATCGCACGCTGCGACCGTACCCGACGAGCCTCGCGCCGGTGCTCGTCTGCAAGGCTTGCCGTCCCCGCACCCAGGAGGATCCCATGCGACCCGACGGCCGCCAGCCCGACGAGCTCCGACCCATCCACTTCGAGCGCGACTTCACCGTGCAGGCCGCCGGCTCGGTGCTGGTCTCCTTCGGGGGGACCCGGGTGCTGTGCACCGCCTCGGTCGACGAGTCCGTGCCCCGTTGGATGAAGGGCTCCGGCAAGGGCTGGGTCACCGCCGAGTACTCGATGCTCCCCGGGGCATCGGCCGAGCGCATCGGGCGGGAGGCGGCCAAGGGCAAGCAGTCGGGCCGCACCCAGGAGATCCAGCGGCTCATCGGGCGCTCGCTGCGGTCGGTGTGCGACATGCGCGCCCTCGGCGAGCGCCAGGTCATCGTCG
>JAGQSL010000465.1 GCA_020439525.1 Acidimicrobiales bacterium
CTCGGCCGAGCACCTCGGCCGGAGCTGAGCTCCGGCCGAGGTGCGCCGACCTCGGCGGTCAGGCCTCCGCTCGCCGGCGCTGCCGGCTCGCGACCACGAGCCCGGCGCCGGCGGCCACGAGGGCCAGCGCCCCCGACGTGAGCGGTCCGGGCGACCACCCGGTGCGGGCCAGGGTGCCGTCGCCGACGATGGCGTCGTCCGTCTGCGCGGCGTCGCCGCCCCCGGGGGAGAGGGTGCCCGCGGGGATGGTGGTCGTCGCCGTGGCCGGGCGGGCGGCGAAGGCGACGGGGAGGGTCACCTCGGCGTCGACATCGCTGCCCGACACCGACCAGGTCTGGACGGCGCACGTGGCACCGGCGAGGCAGTCCGTGTCGCCGAACTCGGCGCGGACGTCGAGGGTGGCCGAGAAGGTCCCGGCGTCGCCGAGCGCGCGGGCGGACGACGAGCCGGCGGTGGCGGGCGTGGCCTCCACGACGTGCTCGAAGTCGCAGGCGGCGAAGTTCGGGACCGTCGCATCGCAGAGGGCCACGAACACCGGGTCACCCGGCCGGTAGCCGGCGCCCTCCACCGTCAGCTGGTCGCCGTCGGGGTCGAGGTCGATCGTGCGGTCGGCCGCGAGCGTGGCGGCCGGCGGCTCGACCGGATCGCCGTCGCCGAACGCCACGGGAGCGAATGCGTCCTGCGAGAAGTCCGAGGTCCCGCCCGCGTGGTCGCGGCGCACGAACGCGCCGCAGGCCCCCGGCTGGGTGCAGTCGACCTCGTGCCCGGACGCGTCGGTGAAGGACGCGGCGACGGTGAGCGGCGTGGCGAAAGTCCCGCCGGCGGCGATGGGGGTCACCCACACGACGTGCTCGCCGTCCTGCTCCGGGTAGCACGAGGCGGCGCGCCCGGCCGCGGTGCCGAGCGCCCCCGTGGGCGTGGCGCACCACTGGACGTACACGCCCTGGCCGGCCACGAACCCGGTGCCGGTGACCGTCACGGTCTGGCCGTCCACCACGTCGGTGCTGGGCGTCGCGGTGATCGAGGTCGCGTTCGGCTCGGGGTCGGTCGGCTCGGCCGGGTCCACCGGCGGGTCGGTGGCCGGGTCGAACGAGAGCGGGGTGAACGAGTCGAGGGCGACGTCGGTGGCGCCGCCGTTGTGGTCGCGCCGGACGAACACGCCGCAGGCGCCGTCGGTGGTGCAGTCGATCCACTCGTCGCCGGCGAAGGCGCCGGCCACGGGAAGCTCGACCGAGAACGCGCCGTCGACGATGGTCGGGAGGGGGGCGCCCGGCGGCGGGTTCGGCGTGACCCAGAGGCCGTCGCCGTCGCAGGTGCCGGCGGCCGGCCGGCCCTCGAGCGAGCCGATCGGGTCGGTGGGGGTGGCGCAGAACCGGACGTACACGCCCTGGCCCTCGGGGATGGACGCTCCCTCGACGGCCACGACCGTGCCGGCGGCATCGAGCCCCGTGGTCGGGGTGACCGTCACCGTCGGGTCGGCGGGCTCGGGCTCGCTGGGTTCGGTGGGCTCGACGGGGTCGTCGGCCGCGAACGCGATCGGGGTGAAGGTGTCCTGGTCGTAGGCGCCCGGTTCGCGGTGGTCGTTGCGGGTGACGAAGCCGCACGTCGTGCCCTCGGCCCGGCAGTCCACCGCGCCGAACGTCGCCGACACGGCCACGTCGAGCTCGAAGGTCCCCTCGCCGGTCCAGGGCGTGGTGCCGGTGGGCGGCACGCCCGCCCCCGGGGCGGTGATCCACGCCTGGGCGCCCGAGCAGCTGTCACCGCCGGGTCGTCCCCCCGGGGTGCCGCTCGTCCCCACCTGCTCGCAGAACATCAGGTAGATGCCCCGGGAGCTGTCGAAGCCCGACCCGGTGACGGTGATCGTCTCCCCGGCGGGATCGACGCCGACGGCCTTGGACGGGCTGACGGCGGCGGCGGCGCCCGCGGGCGAGGCCAGGGCGACCAGCGCCGTTCCGGCGATGGCGGTGGTGGCGATCGCGGCAGCGATCCGTCGGACGGTTCGGGGCATCGGGAGCTCCTCGGGATGGGTTGGGGATGGGGGAGGGGTCGGGTCAGGCGGGCGTGGCGGCGCGGCGGCGTCGGATCAGCACGGCTGCGGCCGCGCCGGTGGCGACGAGGACGGCGAGGGCGCCGACGGCGACGGCCGCGGTGCCGGTGCCATCTCCGCCGTCGCCGCCGTCGGCCCCACCGGGGCCCGCC
>JAGQSL010000081.1 GCA_020439525.1 Acidimicrobiales bacterium
TCGAGCAGCTGCTCGCCGAGTCCACGGGAAAGGCGGGCACCGGGACCGTGCCCATCGCCGGCGAGGCGCTCGGCCCCGTCGACGTCTACGGCGACGACCGGCTGTTCGTGGCCATCGGCGACGTCGAGCACCCCGTGGGCCTCGACGTGCTCGCCGAGGAGGGCCACCCGGTCGTCGAGCTCGACCTCGACGGCCCGCTCGACCTCGGCGCCCAGTGCCTGCTCTGGGAGGTGGCCACGGCGATCTGCGGCGCCGTGCTCGGCATCCAACCCTTCGACCAGCCCAACGTGGCCGAGGCCAAGGAGGCCACGGCGAAGGTCCTCGACGCGGCGACGCCGCCGACGCTCCCCTCCACGACCCTCACCGAGGTGCTCGCCACCGTCCGCCCCGGCGACTACGTCGCCGTCCAGGCCTACCTCGACCCCGACGACGAGGAGGTCGAGGCCCTCGAGGAGGTGCGCGTGCAGCTGCGCGACGAGCTGAAGGTGGCCACCACCTTCGGCATCGGGCCGCGCTTCTTGCACTCCACGGGCCAGCTCCACAAGGGCGGTCCTCCAACGGGCGTGTTCCTCCAGGTGGTGGGCGACGACCAGACCGATGCGCCGATCCCCGGACGGCCCTTCACCTTCTCGGAGCTCAAGCACGCCCAGGCCGACGGCGATCTGCTCACCCTGGCCGCCCACGGCCTGCGGGCCGCCAGGGTCACCACCGCCGAGCTCGTCGCCCACGTCGACGGGGAGGTGCGGTCGTGAAGGTCGGGATGATCGGGCTCGGCAAGATGGGCGGCAACATGGCCGAGCGCCTGCGCCGCCACGGCCACGAGGTGGTGGGGATGGACCCCAACACGCCCCAGGCCGACGCCCGCTCGATCGAGGAGCTGGTCCCCCTGCTCGCGGCCGACGGCCAGCCGCGCGTGGCGTGGTCCATGGTCCCCGCCGGCCACATCACCGACTCGGTGATCTCGGAGCTCGCCCGGCGCCTCGAGCCGGGCGATGTGGTGGTCGACGGCGGCAACTCGAACTATCTCCACTCGATCCGCCACGGCGAGGAGCTGGCGGAGCGGGGCATCGGCTTCGTCGACTGCGGCACCTCCGGCGGCGTGTGGGGCCTGGACAACGGCTACGCGCTGATGGTCGGTGGCACGCCGGAGTCGGTGGCGGTCGTCCAGCCGCTCTTCGACGCGCTGGCCCCCGAGCGGGGGTTCGCCCACGTCGGGCCGGTCGGCGCCGGCCACTACGTGAAGATGGTCCACAACGGCGTCGAGTACGGCCTCATGCAGGCGTACGCGGAGGGGTACGCGATCTTGGAGGCGTCGCCGCTGGGCATCGACGTCGAGGCAGCCATCGGCTCGTGGCAGGAGGGGAGCGTGGTGCGCTCCTGGCTGCTCGACCTGCTCATCAAGGCGCTCGAGGAGACCCCCGACCTCGACGGCATCGCCTCGGTCGCCGCCGACTCCGGCGAGGGGCGGTGGACGGTGAGCGAGGCGGTGGCCAACGGCGTCGCCGCCCCCGTCATCTCCGCCGCGCTCTTCGCTCGGTTCACCTCGCAGCACCGCGAGGACGACAAGGCGATGAAGGTCGTCTCCGCCCTGCGCCACCAGTTCGGCGGACACGCCATCGAGCTCTCCACGCCGGCCGGCGAGGAGCACGGCGGCCGATGACCCCCGAGCGCAGCGATGCCCTGGTGCTGTTCGGCGCCACGGGCGACCTCGCCCACAAGAAGATCTTCCCGGCCATCTACGCCATGGCCGAGGCGGGACGCCTCGAGGTGCCGGTGGTCGGCGTGGCGTCGTCGGAGGGCGACGACGAGTTCCTGCGCCAGAAGGTGCGGGCGTCGCTCGACGAGGCGATCGAGCACCTGGATCGCCACGTGGTCGACCGGCTCTGCGAGCGGGTCCGCTACGTGTCGGGCGACTACCGCGAGGACCGGGTCTACGACGACCTCGCCTCGGTGGTCGACGGGGCCGCCCGCCCGCTCTTCTACCTCGCCATCCCGCCGGCGCTGTTCGACGACGTGGTGACCGGGCTGGGCCGCGTGGGCATCGCCGAGGACGGCCGCGTGGTCGTGGAGAAGCCCTTCGGGCGCGACCGGGCGAGCGCCAGCGAGCTCAACGAGTGCATCCACCGGGTGTTCCCCGAGGAGCGGATCTTCCGCATCGACCACTACCTCGGCAAGGAGTCGGTGGAGAACCTGCTCGTGTTCCGCTTCGCCAACTCGATGCTCGAGCCGGTCTGGAACCGCAACTTCATCTCGAGCGTGCAGATCACCATGGCGGAGGACTTCGGCGTGGGCAGCCGGGGCCGCTTCTACGAGAGCGTGGGCGCGCTGCGCGACGTGCTCCAGAACCACCTGCTGCAGATCGTGGCCCTGCTGGGCATGGAGCCGCCCGCCGGCGCCGACGAGGCGTCGCTGCGCGACGAGAAGGTGAAGCTGCTGCGCCAGGTGCGCACCCTGCGGTCCGACGAGCTGGTGCGCGGCCAGTACCGGAGCTACGTCGACGAGGACGGGGTCGACGGCGGTTCGGACGTCGAGACCTATGCCGCCGTGCGCTTCGAGATCGAGTCGTGGCGGTGGGCCGGCGTGCCGTGGCTGGTGCGCACCGGCAAGTGCCTCGCGGTGACCGGCACCGAGGCGATCGTGACCTTCAACGCACCGCCGCGGCTGCTCTTCACGGCCGAGGGCGCGCCCGAGCCCGGTCCCAACCGCCTGCGCTTCCTCCTCGGCAAGCACGACGGCGTGAAGCTCCACCTCCACGCCAAGAAGCCCGGCGACGAGCTGGTCCCCGAGCCCGTCGACCTCGAGGTGAGCTACGACGAGGCGCTCGGCCCCCGCGAGGAGGCGTACCAGCGCCTCCTCGACGATGCCATGGACGGCGATGCCCGCCGCTTCGGTCGCGCCGACGCTCTCGACGAGCAGTGGCGCATCGTGGAAGACGTGTTGGAGCACCACGAGGAGGTGCACCTCTACACGGCCGGCACGATGGGCCCGAAGGAGGCCGATCGCCTCGCCGCCGACGCGGGTGGGTGGATCACCCCGCTCCCGCCCGATCCGGGCTGATCGCCTCCGCCTCCTCGCGCCCGGGTGGGCGCAGCTCCGCTCGAGCGAGGAGCTCGGCGGCGCTGCACGGTCGGGCGAAGTGGTAGCCCTGGCCGAGCTGGCACTCCATTGCGGCGAGCACCTCGCCCTGGGCGGCGGTCTCGATCCCCTCGGCGACGGTCCGCAGCGAGAGGGCCGACGCGACCTCGAGGATGGCGGCGACGATGACCGCCCCGGGCTCGGCGCCGCGGCGGACCGGATCCACGAGCGCTCGGTCGTCGAGCGCCGCCACGAAGGACCGATCGACCTTCACCTCGTCGATGGGCAGCGAGCGCAGGCTCGCGAACGAGGAGTAGCCGGTGCCGAAGTCGTCGACCGAGATCCGCACGCCTGTGGCGCGGATCTCGCGCAGGCGCGACACCGCGAGCTCGTCGACGAGCTGCGACTCGGTGACCTCGAGCACGAGGCGAGCCGCAGGGAGGCCCCGGGCGGCGAGCTCGCGGGCCACGCGAGCGGGGAGCCCGGGCGCCACCAGCTGCGCCGCCGACACGTTCACGGCGACGACCACGTCGGCCGGCAGCTGGGCCAGCACGTCGAGGGCCATCCGGAGCACGTCGGCCCCCAGCTCGTGGATGAGCCCGGTCTCCTCGGCCACGGGGATGAACGCGTCGGGCGGGATGAGGCCTCGTTCGGGATGGCGCCAGCGCACGAGCGCCTCGACGCCCACCGTCCGCCCCGAGGCCAGGTCGAGCTGGGGCTGGTACCAGACCTCGAGCTCGTGGCGGGCCAGCGCCAGCCCCAGCTCGCGGCGCACGGCCGCGCGCAGCTCGGCTCGGTCGCCCATGGCCGGGTGGTAGCGCTGCACCACGGCGCGACCCTCGGCCTTGGCCTCGTAGAGGGCGAGGTCGGCCAGGCGCAGCAGCGCGGTGGCGTCCTCGGCGTCGTGGGGGGCGAGGGCGAAGCCGACGCAGCCGCTGATCCGGAGGTGCGCGCCGGCCACGGTGAAGGGGTGCCGGAGCGAACGGGCGATCCGGCGCAGGTCGGCCTCGATCTGGGCCGGATCGTGGCCGGGCAGCACGATGGCGAACTCGTCGCCGCCGATGCGCGCGCAGCGGGCTCCCCCGCTGCTCGCGGCGGCGACCAGCCGGCCGGCCACCTCGACGAGCAGCTCGTCGCCCACCGGGTGCCCGAGCGTGTCGTTGACCTCCTTGAAGTTGTCGAGGTCGACGATGCCGAGGCCGAGGGGCCCGGCCGCCAGCTCGGCATCGAGCTCGTCGCCGAAGCGATGGCGGTTGGCCAGCCCGGTGAGCGAGTCGACGGTCGCGAGGTGGAGGATCTCGGCCGCTCGTCGTCGCTCATCGGTGACATCGGAGCAGACCCCGCTCCAGCCCTCTCCCAACGGGGCCCGCAGCGGCCGTCCCGACCACGCCCACCACCGCACCTCGCCCGCCACGAGGACCGGCACCTCGAGGTCCCGGAAGGGGACCCCCTGGGCGAGCACGGCGCGCAGGCGGTCGGCGGCAGCCCGACCGCCCTCGGCGCGGTCGCTGCCGAGCAGCGCCAAGAGCTCCTCGATCGAGCGGCCCTCGAGGGCGGCGGGCGCTCGCCCCGCGCTGCGGCCGAACCGCTCCGACACCGACTGGAGCCGCTCGCGGCGGTCCAACGTCCAGAGCCAGTCACGGGCGCCGCCGTCGAGGTCGTCGAGCAGGACCCGCACGACCGTCCGCTCGGCCTCGGCGGCGAGCTCGGCCCGACAGCGCCGCTCGAAGGAGGCGGACAGGTAGGTGATGGCGAGGCTCAGCGCCGACCCGTAGACCACGAGCTGGACGGCCAGCAGGCGGTAGGCCGGGTCGCCCAGGAGGATCCCGACCGACAGGGCCACGACGTGCATCCACACCCAGCTGTAGGCCACCGCTCGGTAGACCGACATCTGGATGGCGCCGGCACCCAGCACCCCGGCGATGGTGGCGAGCAGGCCCGCGGCCTGGCTCGGGCCGGCCACGGCCAGGCAGCGCCACAGCGCAGCGCCGTAGAGCGTGGCGAACGCGAGCGACTCGAGGTGCAGGCCCCGGAGGGCCAGCACGTCGATCTCCTCCGAGGTGCGCCGGGGCAGCCACACCCGCACCGAGTTGATCGCCACCCCCGCGGTCGCGGCCGTCCACGCCGGGACGAACCACCCCGCCTCGCGGGGGAGGAGCAAGGCGCCGGTGATGGCGATGCTCACGAGGTGGGCGAGGTTGGCGAGCGGCGCGAGGAGGGCCACCACCTGGGCCCGCCGCAGCTGCACCATCCGCTCCTGGTCCGGGCCCAGGGGATCGGGCCGGTTCGTCCCGCCGTTCCACAGGTCCTCGAGGCCCCGACGGACCTGTCCGCCCACCACCGCCACCGGCGGCTCCCTTCGTGCTCGCTTGGTGGGGTGGTGGTTCGATCGTAGGTCGTGGGCGCCCTCGGCGCGCCCAGGGCGCTCAGGTGTCGGTGCGCGCCCCGGCCGTCGCTGCGAGCGTGCGCTGCAGGTGGGCGAGCGGGGCGGGACGGCCGAACGCGTAGCCCTGGCCCACCGTGCAGCCGAGGGCCTGCAGCACGGCCGCCTGCACCTCGGTCTCGATCCCTTCGGCCACCACGCGCAGCGACAGGGCGTCGGCGACGTCGACGATCGCGGCGACGAGCACCGAGCTGGGGTCGCGGCGGCGCACGACGGGGTCGAGCAGCTCCTCGTCGTCGAGGGACGTGACGAAGGCCTGGTCGACCTTGAGCTCGTCGATGGGCAGCGTGCGAAGGGTGGCGAGCGAGGAGTAGCCGGTGCCGAAGTCGTCGATGGCGATCTGCAGGCCGGTGCTGCGAAGGTGGCGGAGGGCGACGACGGCCGACCGGTCGACGAGCTGCGACTCGGTGACCTCGAGCACCAGGCGGGCCGGATCGACCCCGCTCCGGTCGACGGCGTCGGCCACGACGGTGGGAAGGTCGGGCGAGGCGAGCTGGACCGCGGAGACGTTGATCGCCACGGTCAGCTCGGTGGGCAGGGCGGCGATGGCGCTCGTCGCATCCTGGAGGACGCGCGCCCCGAGGTCGAAGATGAGCCCGGTCTCCTCGGCCACCGGGATGAACGAGGCGGGCCCGAGGATGCCGTGCTCGGGGTGGCGCCACCGGGCGAGCGCCTCGACCCCGCGCACGGCGCCCGTCCGGAGGTCGACCTGGGGCTGGTACCAGACCTCGAGCTGGTCGTCGGCGAGGGCCCCGCCGAGCTCGCGGCGGACCCGCGCTCGTTCGGTCGCCTGGGCGGCCAGCGACGCGTCGAACCGTCGCACCGTGCCGTGGCCGCGGACCTTGGCGTCGTAGAGGGCGAGGTCGGCCACCTGGAGCAGGTCGGAGGCCTCGCGCCCGTCGGTCGGCGCGATGGCGTAGCCGATGCACCCCGTGACCTGCAGCTGCACCTCCTCGACGGCGAAGGCGCGCCGCAGCGAGCGCTCGATGCGTCGGAAGGCCTGGTCGACCCGGGCCGGCCGTCCGGCCTCCAGGAGGAGCGCGAACTCGTCACCGCCGAGCCGAGCGCAGATCCCGGCGGCCCCGACGGACTCGCGCAGGCGTCCGGCCACGGCCGCGAGGAGGCGGTCGCCGGTGGCGTGGCCCAGGGTGTCGTTGATCTCCTTGAAGTTGTCGAGGTCGACGATGCCCAGGGCCGTGGGGCCCGATGCGACGCGGCGATCGAGCTCGGTCGTGAACCGGTGCCGGTTGGCGAGGCCGGTCAGCTCGTCGACCGTCGCCAGCCGCAGGACCTCGAGCTGGTGGTGCCGGTCGTCGGTGATGTCGGTCCCGACGCCGCTCCACCCGCCGCCGAGGGCGGCCGGCAGCGGGCGGGCCGACCACTGCCACCAGCGCCGTGCTCCTGCCACCGTCACGGGCAGGGCGACGTCGCGGAAGGGGGTGCGGCGAGCGAGGGCGAGCTGCACGGCCGCCGCGGCGCGCCGGCCCTCCTCGGTGGCGTCGACGTCGAGGCGCTCGAAGAGCTCGGCCAGCCCGACGCCCGCGAGGGCCTCGGCCGAGGTGGCCGCCTCGTGGGCGAAGCGGGCCGACACCTGGCACAGCGCGCCGTGGGCGTCGAGCTGCCACAGCCACCCCTGGCTGCCGCCGTCGGGGTCGTCGAGCAGCACCCGCACGACCTCGCGCTCGGACTCGGCGGCGAACTCGGCGATGCAGCGCCGCTCGAACGAGCCCGACAGGTGGGTGATGCCGATCGAGAGGCTCGAGCAGTAGAAGACGAGCAGGAAGGCGAAGAGGCGGGGCACCGCGCCCCCGGCGGCGACGAAGCCGATGGAGACGAGCACGGCGTACGACCACACCCACGTGAGCGCGACGCGGCGGTGGATGGCGAGGTGCATCGCCCCGGCGCCGACGACGGCGGCGATCGTCGAGATGAACGGCGCGGAATCGCCGACGTCGGTCCTCGTCAGGCAGTACCAGACCATGACCGCGTAGAGCAGCGCGAACGAGCTCGTCTCGACGTTGAGCGTGCGCATCTTGACGCCCGCCGAGGCCCGGCGCCGGGGCCGCCAGAGGCGCATCGAGTTGACCGCCAGCCCGAGCATGGCCGCGCCCCAGGCCAAGCGGGCCGGGCCGAGCGCCGAGGGCAGCACGAGCGTGCCGGCGATCACGATCGTGACGGTGTGGAGGGCGTTGCCGATGGGCGCCTGGAGGGCGAGGACCTCGGCGCGGCGGAGGCGGAAGTAGCGCTCCTGCTCGGGCGTGAGCGGCGGCGAGCCCCCGGGCTGGGCGCCGAGGAGCACGCCCAGGCGCCGGCTGGCCCGGTCGACGAGTGCGGTCACGACGCCACCCCTGGATCCAAGAGACGATGGGATCGGGGTGGTGGCGCGAGCCTATCGGGAGGTGGGCGACGGTGCCCGGGGCCGTCGCCGCCGCTAGGGGAGCGGCTCGGGCACCCGCTTCACGATGGCGGCCGCGGCGGCGTAGGCGGCCTCGGCCGGGCCGATCTCGTCGGGCTGGAGCAGGTTGGCCATGATGCGCAGCACCCAGTCCATCAGGCTGCGGCTGCGCATGCCGACCCGGGTGAGCTCCCGCATGAGCGCGGGTTGCCCGATGATCTGGGCGAAGAGCCGGGCGACCTTGAAGTAGAGGCCGTACTCCGCCTCCAGCCACTTCGGGTACTGCTGGAGCGCCATGCCGTCGCCGGTGGCGATGGCCTCGGCCAGCAGCTCGGCCACCTGGCGGCCGGTCTCGTAGGCGTAGTCGATGCCCTCGCCGTTGAACGGGTTCACCGAGCCGCCGGCATCGCCCACCACCGCCCACGTCGGGCCCACCTTCGGGTTCACCGACCCGGCCATCGGGATGCGCCCGCCGGTGGGCGGCTGCACGGGGCGCTCGGGGTCGATCTCCCAGTAGGCCGGGGCGGTGGCGGCCCACTCGGCCATGAGGTGCGAGGTGTTCACGTCGCGCCAGTCGCGGAACGTGGAGAGCAGCCCGATGCCGACGTTGATGGTCCCGTCGCCCACCGGGAAGATCCAGCCGTAGCCGGGGAGCGACGAGCCGTTGCGGTCGCGCACGTCGAGGCAGCTCTCGATCCACGGCTCGTCGTGGCGAGGGCTCTCGTAGTAGGTGCGGATGGCCATGCCGAGCGGGTAGCTCCGGTTGCGCGACGTGCCGAGGGCCCGGCCGAAGCGGGAGTTGGCCCCGTCGGCCACCACCACGTAGCGCGCTCGCAGCTCGCGGGTCTCGCCCGACGCCTTGTCCTTCACGACGGCGCCGCCGAGGATCCCGCCGTCGAGGATCGGCGCGACCGCCTCGGTGCCCTGGAAGGTCTCGGCGCCCGCGGCGGTGGCGTGCTCGAAGACGAGGTGGTCGAGGTCGCGCCGCTTGACCACGAAGCCGTGGTCGGGGAACACGGGGTGGTCGGGCCACTGCAGCTCGAGGCTGATGCCGTGGGCCACCGCCCGCAGGCCGGTGTAGCGGTGGTAGCGCTCGAGCTCGCCGGCGAGGCCCATGTCGGTGAGCTGCTTGACGGCGCGGGGGGTGAGGCCGTCGCCGCAGGTCTTGTCGCGGGGGAAGACCTTGCGCTCGACGCAGGCGACGCGCACGCCGGCCGACGCCAGCCAGTAGGAGGTGGACGCGCCGGCCGGTCCGCCGCCGATCACCAGGACGTCGTAGCGGTCGGGATCGGCGGCCATGGCGTGGAGTGTACGGAGGGCCGGCGGGATCGCCGCCGGCCCGTCGCGCTACTCGGTCTCGGCGCCCTCGACGGTGGCGACGGCGTCGGGGTCGTTCGGCTCGAGCGCCGTGACCTCCTCGATCATCGCGGCCAGGGCGGCGGGGTTCGCCTCGAAGGTGTCGACGTTGAAGTTCGGGTCGTCGGCGGGGTCGCCGCCCGAGAGGCCCTCGCGGATGTAGATGATGAGCGCCGCCATCTCCTCGGGGGGCACGTCGGGGAAGGCCGGCATCACGCTGGGCAGGAGGTCCAGGGTGTGGGGGCCGCCCTCGCGGTCGAGGTCGCCGTAGGTGCCGTCGGGGCGGGAGGCGCCCTCGGAGCCGTGGGCGATCCAGTAGACCTGCGACAGCGGGTCGGCGAACGTCGCGGTGAGGGCGCCGTCGCTCAGCTGGGCGCCGGTCCCGCCGGCGGCGGCGCCGGCGCCGTCGGCGCCGTGGCAGCCCGAGCAGGTGCCGGCGTAGACCTCGCCGCCGATGACCATCGGGTCGGACTCGCCGGCGGGGGGCT
>JAGQSL010000082.1 GCA_020439525.1 Acidimicrobiales bacterium
GGGCGGCATGGGCGGCATGGGGATGATGTGATCCCCTGATCCGCTCGGATCGACCCGGAGGCCCGGCCCGCTTCGGCGGCCGGGCCTCCGGCGCGCCCAGGGGTCGACCGTCTCAGTCGACGGTGCCGCTCGACGCCAGGCGCGCGGCCCGGTCGGGGGCCGGGTACAGCGGGCGCACGGGCACGTCGGGGTCGGTCCAGGCCGGGTGGTCGGCGCTGGGGAACTTGGCCTCGAGGTAGGCGAGGAGCACGTCGATGTACTCGTCGGTGAGGGCGTCGGACCCTCCCTCGCGGTCCGTCGACGCCGCTTCGGCGATGACCAGGTGGGCGAGCGTGACGACCACCTCGGCCGTGCGGTCGCGGATCGCGGCGGGGATCCCCGGCACGCGCAGCTCGACGAGGCCGCGGATGTGGCCCTCGAGGCCGTCGCGGAGGCGCTCGCCGGCCGAGGAGCGCCCGCCGGGCACCATGGCCGACACGAGCAGGGCCGGCAGCGCCCGATGGCTCGCCGTCTCCTCGACGAAGCGGGCCATCACGCGCCGAAGGAACTCGCCGATGCGCTCGGCGGGGTCGATGTCGGTGAGCAGCTCGCCGTAGAGGACCAGGAGCCGCTCGAGGTAGCGGTCGGCGAGCGCCTCGGCCAGCGCCGCCTTGTCGGGGAACCACCGGTAGAGGGTGCCGACCGGGACATCGGCTCGGGTCGCCACCAGGTTGGTGGTGGCCGCGTCGTAGCCGACCTCCTCGAACACCACCTCGGCCACGTCGAGCAGCAGCTCCACGCGCGCGGCCGAGCGGGCCTGGCGTGGCCGGTTCCGCAGGTGCGTGGCTGGCGCGTCGGCCATCTCGGTTCCCCTCCGCCGACGAGCGTCAGCCTCCCCGACGCTAGTCCCACGACCCGGTGGGTGCGGCCCGAGCGCCGGTAGGCTCGCCCGCCATGGACCGTCCCCCCGCCGACCCCGCCAAGCTCCTCGCCACGTGGATGGAGTGGGAGCGCGGCGAGAGCACGCCGGGCCGGGTGCTCGCCGACCTGAAGACCGGCGGGATGCGCGAGGTGCTCGAGCACCTCGCCGCCGGGGCCTCGGGCACCGACGCCTGAGCATCCGGCGCGCGACCGTGGCCCCGCCTCCCGACGATCCGGACGACCTCGCACCGGCGCGCGGCGGGCCCCAGGTCATCCCTCGACCGGCGGCGCACCGCCTGGGCGCGCCGCCGCCGTGGGCGCAGCTCCCCGCCGCCGAGCGCCGCCTGTCGCTGGCGACCGTCCGTCGCCGCCTCGGCGAGATTGGCCCCGCCGTCCGGTCGCCTCGAGAGGGCCAGGTGGACCGGGCGTCGGCCGTGCTCGCCCCGCTGTACGAGCACGAGGGGGAGACCTGGGTGGTGCTCACCCGGCGCTCGTCGGCGCTGCGCGTCCACAGCGGCGAGGTCAGCTTCCCGGGCGGCGGGCAGGAGCCCGGCGAGGACCTCCGCGACACCGCCCGGCGCGAGGCGTGCGAGGAGGTGGGCCTCCCGCCGGCCGACGTGGAGCTCATCGGCGAGCTCGACCACCTCAGCACCATCACCAGCAACTCGTTCATCGTGCCCTACGTGGGGGCGCTGCCCGGCCGGCCGCACCTGGTTCCGAACCCGGCCGAGGTGGATGCGGTGCTCCACGTGGCCCTCTCGGAGCTGCTCGACCCCGCCCACTTCCGCGAGGAGCTCTGGGACCTCTTCGGCGTCGATCGCCCGATCTGGTTCTTCGAGCTGGTCGGCGACACCGTGTGGGGGGCCACCGCGGCGATGCTCCGCCAGCTCCTGGGCATCGTCACGGGCACCGTGGGTCGCGGCGAGCTGGGCCACCTCTGAGCGATCCGGGCCCTTCGCCCCTGCGGGCGGGACCGGGACCGCCGGTAGCCTGACCGGGTGATCGACGCTGCGGAGCTCGGCGTGGGGAGGATCCGGTGACCTGTGCGGGCCGCCTCCTCGTCGCCACCCCGCTCATCGGTGACCCGACCTTCGAGCGCACGGTCGTGCTGGTGCTCGCCCACGGCCCCGACGGTGCCTTCGGCGTGGTGCTCAACCGACCGAGCGAGACCCGGGTCGAGGAGATCGCGCCCGAGTGGGCGCCTCTCGCCGAGGCGCCGGGCGTGGTGTTCGTCGGGGGACCGGTGGGTCGCGACGCGGTGCTCGGCCTCGGTCGCTCGGCCGACCTCGTGCCCCAGGGCGACCTGGTCATCGGCGGCTGCACCACGGTCGACCTGCACCGAGCGCCCGACGACCCGTCGCTGCGCTGGTCGGGGGTGCGGCTCTACGCCGGGTCGGCCGGATGGACGTCCGGGCAGCTCGACGACGAGGTGGCCGAGGGCGCGTGGTGGGTGGTCGACGTGGAACCGGCGGACCTGCTGACCGCGGACCCCGACGGCCTGTGGCGCGCGGTGCTGCACCGCCAGCGCGGCGAGGTGGCGTGGTTCGCCAACCACCCGCCCGACCCATCGGCGAACTGAGCCCGCCCGGCGGTAGCCTGGCGCCCATGGCCACGCTGTCGTTCGAGGGGGAGACCCACGGAGAGCTCGTGGTGAAGGTGCGCCGGTGGCTCGCCTCGCTCGAGGGCGAGGAGGAGGGCAGCCTGTCCACCGCCGAGGCCATCAACCAGGGCGCCGAGCTCACCAAGGAGGCGCTGCGGATCATCGCGTCGGCCGCCCCCGAGCCGGTGGCCCAGAGCGAGGTGGTCAAGGCCCTCACCAGCGCGGGCTACAAGGCCACCGACGCCACCAAGCAGGCGCTCGTCGACGGGCTCGACTCGGTCGAGGAGGTCACCGGCGGCAGCGTGGTGAAGCTGGCGCGCGACGCGTCGAAGACGGCCGTGTACCAGATGAACGCCACCGTCGCCCGCCAGCTCCTCAAGTCCCTGCGGCGCTGAGCCGGGCCCCGGCCGTGGTGCGGCTCGCCGGGCGGTAGCCTGCGGCATCGACACGCCGCCTCCAGGAGCCCCCATGGCCGCACCGCCGTCCGATCGCTTCGCCACCGAAGGCCTCACCTTCGACGACGTGCTGCTGGTCCCGGCGGCGAGCGACGTGCTCCCCAACGAGGTCTCGACCGCCTCGTGCGTGGTGCCGGGCATCGAGCTGCACGTGCCGATCCTGTCGGCCGCCATGGACACCGTGACCGAGGCCAGCCTCGCCATCGCCATGGCTCGGGCGGGCGGGATGGGGATCGTCCACCGGAACCTCTCGGTGGTCGACCAGGCGGCCGAGGTCGACAAGGTGAAGCGGTCCGAGTCCGGGATGATCGTCGACCCGGTGACGCTGGGCCCCGAGGCCCTCGTGGCCGACGCCCTCGACCTCATGGCCCGCTACAAGATCTCGGGCGTGCCGATCACCGACGGCGACCGCCACCTGGTCGGCATCCTCACGAACCGCGACCTGCGGTTCCACGACGACCCGAACGAGCGCATCGGCAACGTGATGACGAGCGAGGGGCTCATCACCGCACCCGAGGGCACCACGCTGGAGGACGCCACCGCGATCCTCGGTCGGCACCGCATCGAGAAGCTGCCCGTGGTCGACGGCGAGGGCCGGCTGTCGGGGCTCATCACCGTCAAGGACATCCAGAAGAAGATCAAGTACCCCGACGCGACCAAGGACGACCAGGGCCGCCTGCGCTGCGGGGCCGCGGTGGGCACCGGCCCCGACGCGTTCGAGCGGGCGGCGGCGCTGATCGACGCCGGCGTCGACCTGCTCGTGGTCGACACGGCCCACGGGCACTCCGCGGGCGTGATCAACCTCGTCGCCAAGGTGGTCGAGGAGTTCGCGGTGCCGATCGTGGCCGGCAACGTCGCCACCGCCGAGGGGACCAAGGCGCTCCTGGACGCCGGCGCCCAGGCGGTGAAGGTCGGCGTGGGGCCCGGCTCGATCTGCACCACCCGCGTGGTGGCCGGGGTGGGCGTGCCGCAGCTGACCGCCATCGCCGATGCGGCGGCGGCCGCCGCCGACTACGACGCCTGCATCATCGCGGACGGTGGCATCCAGTTCTCGGGCGACATCGCCAAGGCGCTCGCCGCCGGCGCCGACACCGTGATGGTGGGGTCGCTGCTCGCCGGCGTCGACGAGAGCCCGGGCGATGTGGTGCTCTACCAGGGCGAGCGGTTCAAGGAGTACCGGGGCATGGGCTCGATGGGCGCCATGAAGACCCGCTCGTACTCCAAGGACCGCTACTTCCAGGGCGACGTCATCGACGCCGAGAAGCTGGTGCCCGAGGGCATCGAGGGCCGGGTGGCCTACAAGGGCCCCGTCCGACGCATCCTCTTCCAGCTGGTGGGCGGCCTGCGCCAGGCCATGGGCTACTGCGGCGCCGGCTCCATCGCCGAGCTCCACCAGGCCCGGTTCGTGCGCATCACCGGAGCGGGGCTGCGCGAGAGCCACCCCCACGACATCACCATCACCGCCGAGGCGCCCAACTACTGGGGTCGCTGACGCTCGGTCGGGTAGCGTTCGGCGCCTCGGGGTCGATCAGGAGGAACGACGGTGCGGCGGACGTTGGTGGCGATGGCCTTGGTCGCGGGCGTGGTGGGCCTGGCGGCCTGCGACACGTCGGACGGCTTCTGGAACTACCACCCCCTCGAGGTCCAGGGGACCTTCGAGCCGCTCGTGGGCGACTTCGCCGGCGATGGGGCGAGCGACGTCTTCTGGTACGCACCGGGCCCCGCGGCCGACTCGCTCTGGATCGGGCGCCGGGGTGCTCGTGGGGCGTCCACGTTCCGCAGGATGGGCCAGCGCGTCTCGGGCGACTACCGGACCGTCGTGGGCGACTTCGCGGGCGACGGCCACGAGGACATCCTCTGGTACGCGCCGGGCCCGCGCGCCGACTCGCTCTGGGTGAGCCGCGGCGACGGCACGTTCGCGGCCCGCAGCGTGTCGATCACGGGCTACTTCGACGACGCCGTGCGCCTCCGCGACTACCAGGGGGGCAAGGACGACATCCTCTGGCACACGCGGGTCACCGATCGTCCGGAGTACCGGTGGCGCCTCGACGACGGCGGGTCGGGTACCTACGTGAGCGATCGCCTCGAGCTCACCGACTTCGCCTCGCCCACCGTCGGCGACTGGGACGGCGACGGCTACGAGGACGTGCTCTGGAGCAACCCGAACGATCGCACCAAGACGTACTGGCTCCTGCCCCCCGACGGCTCGGTCGTCGAGCGCGAGCTGGTGCTGAACGGGGCCAGCCAGCCGACCGTCGTCTACGACCTCCCACGCGACGGCATCCTCTGGTGGCACGACGGCGCGGGCGCGGAGAAGTACACCCGCCCGGACGCGAGCGCCACCTTCGCCTCGGTTCCGGTGCGCACCGTCGACGGCACCGGCCGGGTGACCACCTTCCCCGTCGGCGCCGCCATCATCTCGGGCCCCCAGGTCTACGACGGCCTGTTCGTCGGCACCGAGTCGGGCGGCGAGTTCTACGGGCTCGCCAGCGAGGGCCACGAGAAGGGCTCGCAGCTCCCGGTCGTGGGCGACTTCGACGGCGACGGGTGGTCCGACGTGCTCTGGTACGCGCCGGGCGACGCCGCCGACGAGCTCTGGTACATCGAGCCGCCGGCCGGCGACGGTTCGGGGGCGGCCCGGGCCCTGCAGGGGAACCCGCACGGGCGCCCCTCGGCCGAGGCGGCCGCAGCCGACCCGGGGTGACCCGCCGACGTTCCAGAGGGTGGCGGCCACCTGCCTAGACTCGTCCCTTTCCCGGGCCAGGGCTGAGGAGCGTTCCGTGGCTGAGATCGAGATCGGCATGGGCAAGGCGGGTCGTCGGGCCTACGCCCTCGACGACCTGGCCCTGGTGCCCAGCCGCCGAACCCGTGATCCCGAGGATGTCGACCTGTCCTGGGAGATCGACGCGTTCCGCTTCGAGCTGCCGATCATGGCGGCCGCCATGGACAGCGTGGTGAGCCCGACGAGCGCCATCGCCATCGGCGAGCTCGGCGGCGTGGGCGTGCTCCCCCTCGAGGGGCTCTGGACCCGCTACGACGATCCCGAGCCGCTGCTCGACGAGATCGCTCGCCTCGAGGCCGGCGACGCGACCGCCCGCCTCCAGGCGCTCTACGCAGAGCCCATCAAGCCGGAGCTGATCCGCGACCGCATCAAGGCGATCCGGGGGGCCGGGGTCACCTCGTGCGCGTCGATCACGCCCCAGCGCCTCGCCGACCACGCCGACACCCTGCTCGCCGCCGAGCTCGACCTGCTCGTGGTGCAGGGCACCGTCGTGTCGGCCGAGCACGTCACCGGCGACGACGATCCGCTGAACCTCAAGACGTTCGTGCGGCGCTTCGACATCCCGGTCGTGGTCGGCGGCTGTGCCAGCTACCAGGCTGCCCTCCACCTCATGCGCACCGGCGCGGCCGGGATCCTCGTCGGGGTCGGGTCGGGTGCCACCTCGACCACCCGGCGCGTCCTGGGGGTCGGCTCGGCCCAGGCCACCGCCATCGCCGACGCCCGTGCGGCGCGGATGCGCCACCTCGACGAGACGGGCGTGTACGTGCACCTCATCGCCGATGGGGGCATCCGCACCGGTGGCGACATCGCCAAGGCGGTCGCCTGCGGGGCGGACGCCGTCATGGTCGGCGCACCCCTCGCGGCGGCGAGCGACGCGCCGGGACGCGGCCGGCACTGGGGCCTCAACGGGGGCCACGCCGAGGTGCCCCGGGCCGAGCTGGTCGACGCGCCCCCGGTGGGCACGCTCGCCGAGGTGCTCACCGGACCGGCCCACCGCAGCGACGGGCGGACCAACCTGGCCGGGGCGCTGCGCCGGTCGATGGCCGCCTGCGGCTATCCCACGCTCAAGGAGCTCCAGAAGGCCGAGCTCACGATCACCCCGGTGCACCCATGACCGACACCGTCGCCCACGGCGCGCCCGATCGACCGGTCCTGGTCGTCGACTTCGGCGCCCAGTACGCGCAGCTCATCGCCCGACGGGTGCGCGAGGCGCACGTCTACAGCGAGATCGTGCCCCACACGATGACCGCGGCGGAGATGGCCGAGCGCCGGCCGGCCGGGATCATCTTCTCCGGCGGGCCCAAGTCGGTGCACGTGGAGGGCGCGCCCGCCGTCGACCTCGACGTGTACGAGCTCGGCGCCCCGATCTTCGGCATCTGCTACGGCGCCCAGCTCATCGCCCAGCAGCTGCCGGGCGGCGTCGTGGCCAACACCGGGGTGGGGGAGTACGGCCGCACCGACCTCGAGGTGGTCCACCAGGGGGTGGTCTTCGGCGGGGGCCAGCCGACGCACCAGCAGGTCTGGATGAGCCACTTCGACTCGATCTCCACGCCGCCGGACGGCTTCACCGTGACCGCCACCACGGCGCAGACCCCGGTGGCCGCCATGGAGGACGTCGAGCGGCGCATCCACGCCGTGCAGTTCCACCCCGAGGTGGTCCACACGCCCCACGGCCAGGCGGTCCTCGAGCACTTCCTCTACGACGTGTGCGGGTGCGCCCCCACCTGGACGATGGGGTCGGTCATCGACACCCAGGTCGAGCTCATCCGCCAGCAGGTGGGCGACGCCCGGGTGATCTGCGCCCTCTCCGGCGGGGTCGACTCGGCCGTGGCCGCCGCCCTCGTGCACAAGGCGGTGGGCCCCCAGCTCACGTGCGTGTTCGTCGACACCGGGCTGATGCGCCTCGGCGAGGGCGAGCAGGTGGTCGAGACGTTCCAGCGCCACCAGGGCATCGAGCTCATCCACGTGCGCGCCGCGGATCGCTACTTCGAGCGCCTCGCCGGCGTGCTCGACCCCGAGGACAAGCGCAAGGCGATCGGCGAGCTGTTCATCCGCATCTTCGAGGACGTCTCGGGCGGGATCGAAGACGCCGGGTTCCTGGTGCAGGGAACCCTGTACCCCGACGTCATCGAGTCGGGCACCGCCAGCGCCGCCAAGATCAAGAGCCACCACAACGTGGGCGGGCTCCCCGAGGACATGCAGTTCGAGCTGGTCGAGCCGCTGCGGCTGCTGTTCAAGGACGAGGTGCGGGCCGTGGGCTCCGAGCTGGGCCTGCCCGACGAGATCGTGTGGCGCCAGCCGTTCCCCGGACCGGGCCTCGGCGTGCGGATCATCGGCGAGGTCACGCCCGACAAGGTCGAGGTCCTCCAGCGGGCCGATGCCATCGTCCGCGAGGAGATCCGGGCCGCGGGCCTCGAGCGCGAGATCTGGCAGGCGTTCGCCGTGCTGCCCGACATCCGCTCGGTCGGGGTGATGGGCGACGAGCGGACCTACGGGTACCCGGCCATCATCCGCGCCGTCACCTCCGAGGACGCCATGACGGCCGACTGGGCGCGCCTCCCCTACGACCTGCTCGAGCGGATGAGCAGCCGGATCATCAACGAGGTCGACGGGATCAACCGCGTCGCCTACGACGTGACCTCGAAGCCGCCC
>JAGQSL010000466.1 GCA_020439525.1 Acidimicrobiales bacterium
CGCGCAGCCCTCGAGGTGCTCGCGCACGTCGTCGAAGCCGGGCGCGTCGAGTCCGAGGGCGATGAGCTCGGCGAGCCGGCCGCTGAGGTCCTGGCACGCCGGATCGGCGCGCAGCGAGCGGTAGGCCGCCACGTAGGCCGACAGCAGGCCCTGGCGGGCACGGTAGGCCAGGGCGGCGGCCGTCCCCGCCGAGATGCCGAGCAGCGGCGCGATGTCGGCGGGGCGACGACCTTCCACCTCGGTGAGCCAGAGCACGTGGCGCCATCGCTCGGACAGGCCGCGGTAGGCGGTGGCGAGCAGCGCGTGGGAGCCGAGCCCGTCGTCGTCGGGGAGGGAGGGCTCGGTCGCGGCCGGCTCGACCCCGTGCGTCGCCGCCCACCGCTCGACCGTGTCGGCCTGGCGACGGTGGTGGCGCTGGGTGCGCCACGCCCGGTGGCGCACCGCCGTCGCCAGGTACGCCCGCAGGCCGTCGACGGGGCCCTTGCCGTTGCGGAGCGCGGTGAACACGTCGATGAAGGCGGCCTCGGCGACATCCTCCGCGAGCGCCGTGGCCGACGGCGCGAGGGCGCGGCGGGCGACGCCCACGGCGAAGCTCCGGTGCCGGGCGTAGAGCACGCCGAAGGCCCCCGTGGACCCGTCGCGCACCGCTTGCAGGAGCAGCTGCTCGGACACCGGCTCGTCGGCCCGGTGCTCGAAGATGTCGGTGCGTGGTTCGGTGGAGGTCACGAGGCACCCGGGTTCGCGGTCAGGGGTGGCGGAGGGCTGAGCGCACCTGGCGGTGCCCCGCCGCCCGGATGACCTGGACCCCTCCGCTACGTCAAAGGCGGGTCGACCCGCATCCATGACGCGGTTCGCCGAGATCTTCGCGGGCGACGGCCTGCGAACGCCAGGCTCACCCCGGCGGACCGGACGCGGGTCGCCGCCGCCGCAGCACCACGTGGGCCTTGGCCGCGCCCCACACCACGCCGAGCTCGCCCAGCGGCGGGTCGAGGTCGGCGAACGAGGCCGGGGCCAACCCGTAGACATCGTCGGGGAAGGCGCGGGCCTCGAACTCGTCGCGCACCACCGGCCCCACCCCGGCGCCCGCCAGCACGCCCGTGGGGTGGCGCACGGCCTCCCGGACGAGGGCGAGCGGGCCCTGGACCTGGTCGTCGACGTCGGCGAGGAGCAGCGCGCGCACCCGCGGCCCGACGTCGGCGGCGGCGGCGTGGCCCGCCTCGAGGGCCGCGGGGGCGAGCTCGCGAGCGAGGCCCGGGCGCCAGGCATCGGCAACGCGGGCCACCGCGGCCGCGACCCAGCCGGGCAGGGCCCGCTCGATGCCGTCGGCGAGGGCGGCGGCGTGGCGGGCCAGCTCGATGTCGTCGGGGTTGGTGGGGGGCGCCACAGGCGACGAACCTAGCGACGTGATCATCCGGGCGTTCTCGGTCTTCGAGGGGATCGTGTACCACTGCGCCCTGATCGACGCGACCAACCCGTGCCGGCCCACGCTCGAGGTCGAGGCGGTCGTGCGGCCGGGCGACGCCGACGCCGGCCCCCTGCTGCTGCCGGTGGCCGACTACGCCACCCTCGCCGGCGGACCGGCGGTGGTGCGGCCGTGCATCGAGCGCTTCCGCGCCGCCGGGCGCATCGTCGACCACCTGGGCGTGGCCCACCTGGCGTTCCCGTTCTGGACGCCGCTGCTGATCGATCCACCGCCTCGACCGGGCGCCACGGGCGCCGGCGGCCCCGACGAGGTCGACCGCTAGCCTGCCGCGGGTGCACCTGCGGCCCCGCTCCCGCCTCGCCGCCCTCGCCGTCGGCCTGCTGCTCGCCGGCACCACCGGCGCCGCGAGCCCGGCCGGCGCCCAAGACGGGCCCGCCACCCAGGTCATCGGTGGCTCCGTGGCCGGGAGCGACCAGTTCCCGTGGACCGCGGCGGTCCTGTTCCGGGGGGCGTCGCGCCTCGACGGGCTGCACTGCGGCGCGACGGTCCTGTCGCGATCCTGGGCGCTCACGGCCGGCCACTGCGTCGTGGACTACGACGACGCCTACCCCGACCGCACCTACGGGGCCTTCCTGGCCCCGAGCGCCCTCGATGTCCTCACCGGCACCTCGTCGCTGGCGGGCTCGGGCGGCCAACGCCTGCAGGTGGTGGAGATCGTGCCCCACCCCTCCTACCGACCCGATCGCAACGACTGGGACGTCGCCCTGCTGCGCCTGGCCTCGCCCACCGCCGCCCCCGAGGTCGCGATCGTGGGGACCTCGGCGGCCGAGGCCGCCCTCGACGACGCCGGCACCACCGCCACCGCGGCCGGCTGGGGCGTCACCCGCTACCCCAGCGCCACGCCCTCCGCATCGCTGCGCTACGTCCAGGTCCCGATCCAGTCGGCCGCCACGTGCACGACCGCCTACCCGCCCGGCTTCGCCGACTCCTACGGGCCACTCGAGTACCACGACGCCACCATGGTGTGCGCCGGGCTCCCGAGCGGCGGCAAGGACACCTGCGCGGGCGACTCGGGCGGGCCGCTCGTGGTGCCGGCCGGCGACGGCGCCTGGCGCCAGGTCGGCGTCACCAGCTTCGGGTACCGCTGCGCGTCGGCGGGCTACCCGGGCGTGTACCACCGGCTCACCTCCACCAGCTCGTGGATCGGGCGGACCCGACGGTTCGGGCCGTTCTCGCCCGAGGCCAGCTCCTACATCCGTCGCCAGTACCTCGACTTCACCGGCCGAGCGCCCAGCGCCGGCCAGCTGGCGTCGTGGCGGGCCACGCTCGATCGGGTGCCGGCTTCGGACCTCATCACCGCCCTCCAGGCCTCGTCCACCTGGGACGGCAACGCCGGGATGAACGTGCGGCTCTACCGCGCCGCCTTCCTCCGCGACCCCGACTCGTCGGGCCTCGACTTCTGGGTGCGCCAGCGCTGGGCCGGGCGAGGGCCCGTGTCGATCGCGAACCACTTCGCGGCATCGTCGGAGTTCGTGCACCGCTACGGCGCGCTCGACGACGCCGGCTACGTCACCCAGGTGTACCGCAACGTGTTCGAGCGCGAGCCCGACCCGGGCGGCTTCGCCTACTGGACCCGCAAGCTGGGCGCGGGCACCGGACGCGGCCAGGTGC
>JAGQSL010000009.1 GCA_020439525.1 Acidimicrobiales bacterium
GTCTCGTAGCCCGAGCCGTAGAGCGCCGGGCGGGGGTTGTCGACGAACCCGCCGTCGCACGCCACGAACGTGCGGATGCCCGGCACCTCCTTGACCGTCCCCACCCGGTAGATGGTGATGGCGGCGGCCGCCGCGATCGACCGCCCCGGCTCGGCCGAGACCCTCGCCTCGATGCCCGCGGCCTCGCACGCGGCGCGCACGACCGCGCCCCACTCGGCGATCGACGGCGCCTCCTCGCCCTCCACGTAGGCGACGCCGATGCCGCCGCCGATCGACAGCTCGGGCAGGGCGCACTCCCGCACGAACGGCGCCAGCGCCTCGACCGCCTGCTCGAAGAACCCGGCGACGAACACCTGCGAGCCGATGTGGGCGTGCAAGCCGACGAGCTCGACCGCCGCCGACGCCCGGGCCCGGTCGACGGCGGCGGCGGCGTCGCCGACCTTGAGCCCGAAGCCGAACTTGGAGTCGTCCTGGCCGGTCATCACGAACTCGTGGGTGTGGGCCTCGACGCCCGGCGTGATGCGCAGCAGCACCCGCGGCACGATCCCGTCGGCGGCGTGGAGCGACTCGAGGCGGTGGAGCTCGTCGAAGCTGTCGACGACGATCCGCCCGACACCCGCGGCCCGCGCCGATCGCAGCTCCTCGTCGCTCTTGTTGTTGCCGTGCAGCACCAGCCGCTCGGCCGGCACGCCGGCCGCCAGCGCGACGGTGAGCTCGCCACCGCTGGCCACGTCGAGGTGCATGCCCTCCTCGTGGGCGAGGCGGGCCATCGCCCGGCACAGGAAGGCCTTGGTGGCGTAGGCCACGCCGTCGCCGAACGCCTGGACGGCCTCGCGGCAGCGGGCCCGGAGCTGCGCCTCGTCGTACACGAAGAGCGGGGTGCCGAACTCGTCGGCGAGTGCCCGCACGTCGAGGCCGCCGATGCGCAGCTCGCCCTCGGGGCCGACCTCGGCCGCATCGGGGAGGAGGTGGCGGGGCAGGACGCTCACAGCTGCTCCGGTGCGCTCACCCCGAGCAGATCGAGGCCGATCGTCAGCCCGATGCGGGTCGCCTCGACGAGCTGCAAGCGGGCGTCGGCCAGCTCGGCGCCGATGCCCTCCCCCACCACGTAGCAGTCGTGGTAGAAGCCGTGGAAGGCGCCGGCGAGCTCGCGCACCCAGGTGGTGATGCGATGCGGCGCCCGGTCTCGGGCGGCGACCGCCACCACCTCGGGGAGCTCCGACAGCGAGCGCAGCACGTCGAGCTCGCGCTCGTGCACGAGCACGTCGAGCGGCGCCGACGCGAGCGGGCCTCGCTCGAGGCCGGCCTCCTGGGCGCGCCGGGCGATCCCGTGGATGCGGGCGTGGGCCATCTGCACGTAGAAGACGGGGTTGTCCATGCCCTGGCTGGCGACCTCGGCGAGGTCGACGGTCTGGCGGGAGTCCACCGACTGGAGCAGGTAGGTGAGCCGCGCGGCGTCGACACCGACCTCGTCGATCACGTCGCGCAGCTCGACCACGTTGCCGGCTCGCTTCGAGAGCCGCACCGGCTCACCGTCCTTCAGCAGGTCGACGAGCTGGGTGATCTCGATCTCGAGCCGCTCGGGGTCGAGGCCGAGCGAGGCCATGGCGGCCTTTATCCGCACGATGTAGCCGTGGTGGTCGGCGCCCCACACGTTGATGAG
>JAGQSL010000083.1 GCA_020439525.1 Acidimicrobiales bacterium
TGGACACCGGCGTCCACATTCCGTGCCAGGTTCACGGCCGGCCGACGGAGATCGCGGTCGGTTCGACGCCGACGGAGCGGCGCAGCTCAGGCCTCGAGGTCGCCGGGCGTGTCGGGGACGTCGACGGCGAGCTGCTGGAGGGCCTCGAGCGGGATGAGCTCGAGCACCTTCTGGTTGGTGGCGGCGAGCACCACCGGGGCGGCGACCCCGTCGTCGAACGCCAGCGCCCAGTTGCGGGCGGTCACGCACCAGCGATCGCCGGGCACCAAGCCGGGGAACCGGTACTGGGGCATGGGGGTCGAGAGGTCGTTGCCGATCGAGCGCTGGTGCTCGAGGAACTCGGCGGTGACCACGGCGTAGATCGTGTGGCTGCCCTCGTCCTGGGGCCCGGTGGAGCAGCAGCCGTCTCGGAAGAACCCGGTGAGCGGGTCGGTGCCGCACTCCTCCAGCTCGCCGCCCAGCACGTTGCGCTCCCCCGTCGCCATGGCCCGAGTCTCGCAGGTCTCGGGCACGAGCGATCCCGGAGTCGTACCCTCCGCCGCCATGGCCTTCGACCGAGACGAGATGGAGGCGGCGTTCCAGGCGTACCAGGACGCCGCCAACGAGGCCGGGCGCACCGGCGACTGGCGCCCGTGGGTGGAGCGCTTCACGCCCGACGTCCACTACGTCGAGCACCTCTACGGCACCTTCGAGGGACGCGAGGCGGTGCTCGAGTGGATCACCACGACCATGACCGCCTGGCCGTTCACCGAGATGCAGCTGTTCCCGTGGGACTGGTACACGATCGACGCCGAGCAGGGCTGGATCATCGGCCAGGTGGAGAACCGCTTCGTCGACCCGGGTGACGGCCAGGTGTACGAGGGCGCCAACTGGACCCGCCTCGTCTACGCCGGCGACGGGCTGTTCTCCTCCGAGGAGGACGTCTACAACCCGGCCCACTTCGGTCCCATGCTCGAGGGCTGGCTGGCCGCCTACGCCGCCCACCACCCCGACGCCCCGAACGGCCCCGGCGCCTGAGCCTCAGCCGGCTGCGATGACGACCGACGCGACCTACACCTTCACCTCCGAGCTCTTCGAGTGGGAGGGCAAGGCGGCCTGGCACTTCTTCTCGGTCTCCGAGGACGTGACCGACGAGATCGACGAGCGCCACGGGGCCAACGCCGCTGGGTTCGGGTCGATCAAGGTCGAGGCCACGGTCGGCTCGACGAGCTGGACCACGTCGATCTTCCCCGACACCAAGCGCGGGTGCTTCCTCCTCCCGGTGAAGAAGGCCGTGCGCACGGCCGAGGACCTCGCCGACGGCAGCCGGGCCGAGGTCACGCTGCGGGTGCTCGTCTGAGGCGCCGCCCAGGTGGGCCGGGGCCCTGCCACCGATAGGTTCGAACGATGGCCGCCACCACCACGCCGCTGGTCGAGCTGCAGCACCGCTTCGCCGATGCCCTGCCCGAGCTGTGCACGCCGTGGCAGGCGGCCGAGGTCGCCGACCCTCGCCTCCTCGTGCTCAACGAGGACATCGCGGTCGAGCTGGGCCTCGATCCCGAGGCGCTCGGCACCCCCGAAGGCGCCGCCCTGCTCGTCGGCACCGCGCCGCCGGAGGGGTCGCAGCCGGTGGCGATGGCGTACGCCGGCCACCAGTTCGGCGGCTACTCCCCCCGCCTCGGCGACGGACGGGCGCTGCTGCTCGGCGAGCTCACCGCTCCCGACGGGCGGCTCGTCGACCTGCACCTCAAGGGCTCGGGCCGCACGCCGTTCGCCCGGGGTGGCGACGGGCGCGCCGCCGTCGGCCCGATGCTGCGGGAGCTGCTGATCAGCGAGGCGCTCCACGCCCTCGCCATCCCCACCACCCGCGCCCTCGCGGTCACCGCCACGGGCCAACCCGTGCACCGCGAGCAGGGGCCGCTGCCGGGCGCGGTGCTGGCGCGCACCGCCGCCAGCCACCTCCGGGTCGGCACCTTCCAGTACGCCGCGGCCACCGGCAGCACCGACCTGCTCGCCCGGCTCGCCGACCACGCCATCGAGCGCCACCACCCCGCTGCCGCCGAGGCCGCCGACCGCTACCTCGCCCTCTACGACGCCGTGCTCGACGCCCAGGCCGAGCTGGTGGCGCGCTGGATGGCGGTCGGCTTCATCCACGGGGTGATGAACACCGACA
>JAGQSL010000467.1 GCA_020439525.1 Acidimicrobiales bacterium
GCGCCGTGCTGCTCGCCCTGGCCGCGGCCGCGGTGGTGCTGCGCGCCCTGGTCGCGCCGAGCGACCTCGGTGGCACGGTGGTCGCTGCTCCGGTGCTCGTCGCCGGGCTGGCGGCGTGGTCGTGGCGGGCTGCGCCGCTCGCCGAGCGCTCGCTCGTGCTGCTCGGCGGGGTGCACCTGCTCGCCGTGCTGGCCACCCAGTACCCCGAAGGCGGCAGCCGGGACTGGGGCGGACGGTTCCTCTTCCCGGTCCTGGTCCCCGCCACGGTGGTGGCCGTCGTGGCCCTGCGCCGAGCGCCGGTCCCGTGGGCCGAGCGGCTCGGGCCGAGCGCCGAGCGCCGCCCCGCGACCGTGGCGGTCGTGCTGCTGGTGGCGTTCGCCGCCGTCCCCACCGCGGCCGGGCTCCGATCGGCCGCGGACCTGCGTGCGTCCAACGCCGCCTTCCGCTCGGTGTCCGAGGCGGTCGCGTCCGAGGCACCCACGGTGATCCGCACGCCTCGCTACCTCTCGCGCACCTCGTGGAACGCCCTGCCCGGCGCCGACTGGCTCGCGGCCGACGGCGACGACGCCATCGCAGACGCCCTCGAGCTCCTGCGCCCGGGCCGCACGGCCCCCGTCGCGGTCGTCGGCCCGGGTGCCGATGCGATCGAGGCCGACGGCTGGGAGCGCGAGGTGCTCTCGCCCGTGGCGGTGGTCCTCACCCCGACCTGACGGGCCGACCGAACACGCTCCGCGGTCCCCGGAGCGCCCGAGGCGCGCCCCTACGATGCCGAACGTGCGTCGGTCTGCGCGATACCTCTCGTTGCTCGCGCCCGTCGCCGTGGTGCTCGCCATGAGCAAGGTCCACGCCGCCTGGGTCGCCGACCCTCCCTACGACTTCACCGACTCCTCGCGCTTCGCGTGGGCCATCGGCTACCTCGTCGTGCTGGTCATCGCCGCGTACGGCGCGGGGCTGCCGGAGCTGCCGCGGTCGCTGCGCCAGGGCGCCGCCGCGGCGGTCGGGGCCCTCGTGGGCGCCGCCCTCGCCGTGTCGGCGGTCCAGCTGCTCGTGGGCGACGCCCTGCTGCCCCGGTTCGTGGTCCTCGGCTCCGCGCTGATCCTGGTGCCGGTCCACGTGGGCATCAACTCCCTCGCCCGCAGCGGTCGATCGCGCGACGAGGACCGCGACCGCGTGGTGCTCGTGGCGTCCGACGACGAGCGGGACCGCCTCCTCGTCGACCTCGACCTGGCGCCCGAGCAGCCCGCCGGCCTGGTGGCCCACCTGGTCCCGCGTGCGGCGGTCGGTCAGGGCGACGCCCGTCCGCTCGTCGAGATCGTGCTCGCCGAGCGGGCGTCGGTCATCGTGCTCGATCGCAGTGCACAGGCCGATCCCGAGGTGGTCGTCCAGGCGGCTGGGCTGCACGAGGCGGGCATCCGCGTGCGCACCCTGGTGCAGTTCTACGAGGAGTGGCTCGGGAAGCTGCCGGTGGCCGAGCTCGAGCGGGCGTCGCTGTTCTTCGACATCGGCGAGATCCACCGGGCGCGGTACGCCCGCATCAAGCGGCTCATCGACCTCGGGATCGGTCTCGTCGGGCTCATCCCCTTCGCGCTCTCCGTGCCGCTCGTGGCGCTGGCCGACCTGGTCGCCAACCGCGGCCCGCTGTTCTACCGACAGCCACGGGTGGGGCGCGACGGCGAGGTGTTCCAGATCCTGAAGTACCGCTCGATGCTTCCCACGGCGCCCGGGGAGCCGGCCCAGCCGTCGAACTGGACGGCCGTCGACGACCCCCGGGTCACCTCGTTCGGCCGGGTGCTGCGCGCGTCGCACCTCGACGAGCTGCCCCAGGTGCTCAACATCGTCAAGGGGGAGCTGTCGGTGGTGGGGCCCCGACCCGAGCAGCCGCGGTACGTGGCCGAGCTCAGTGCGACGCTGCCGTTCTACGGCATGCGCCACCTGGTGCGCCCGGGCCTGACCGGCTGGGCCCAGGTGAAGTACGGCTACGCGGGCGACGAGGACGACGCCCTCGAGAAGCTCCAGTACGAGTTCTTCTACCTGCGCCACCAGGGCCTGCGGTTCGACCTGCGGGTGATGGGGCGCACGGTCCGCAGCGTGCTCGGCAGCGAGGGGCGAGGACGATGAGCGCCCTCACGAAGTCCCCGGCGCGGTCGATGGAACTCCGTACCATGCGCCACCACGCCCACCTGGCCGGGCGTCGAACGCGACCTGAGGCAACCGATGGGCGATGACCACACGATCAACCTGCTCCTGGTCGGCCTCGGCCGCCAGGGGCGCCGCCACGCACGCGTGGCCCAGAACAGCGGCGCCGCCCGGATCGTCGGGACGGTGGACCCAGGCGGCGAGCCGCTCCCCGGCGTGCCCCACCACCCCACCGTGGAGGCCGCCCTCGCCGCGCTCGACGGGGGCCAGCGGCCCGACGCGGCGGTGATCGCCACGCCGATCGGATCGCACGCGCCGCTCGCCGAGCTGCTGCTGCGGGCCGGCATCGCGGTGCTCGTCGAGAAGCCCATGGCGGCGAGCGCCGAGGAGGCCGCCCACCTGGTGGCCGTGGCCGAGGAGACCGGGACGCTGCTGGCCGTGGGCCACGTCGAACGGTTCAACCCGAGCGTGCAGCTCGTGCGCGCCATGCTGGCCGACGGCGGTCTCGGCACGCCCGTGGCCTGCTCGTTCCGGCGCGTCGGGCTGCACCCGCCGTCGAAGCCCGACCTCGACGTGATCCACGATCTCGCCGTGCACGACATCGACGTCTTCTCCGTGCTGGCCGGAGCGGGCGCCGAGCTGGCGGGCGCCTCGGGGTGGGTCGGAGGCACGGGTCTGGTGGAGTCCGCGCACGTGCTGCTGACCGCCGGCGAGGTGCACGGGCTCGTCGAGGTCAACTGGCGCACCCCGGTGCGGCTGCGGTCGTTCACGGTCACCACCGACACCTGCTTCGTGCAGGTCGACTACACCACCCAGCGGGTCGAGGTGGTGCAGGCCTCCACCGAGCAGGAGCTCGAGGAGTTCGCCGCCTTCCAATCGCACTACGGCGCCGCCAAGCGCACCCAGCTCGAGGCCCGCGTCGCCGAGCCGCTCGCCGAGCAGATGATCGAGTTCGCCGCCGCCGTGCGCGGCGAGCCCCACCCGCACCTGGCGGACGGCCGCGCCGGCCTGGTGGCCGTGGCGGTGGCCGCCGAGGCCAGCGCCCAGGCTGGTGCCGCCGACATCGGAGCGCACCCGTGAGCGGCGTCGACCCCCGCGCCGTGGTCGGCCCGCTCGTGGAGCTGGGCGTCGGGGTCACCGTGGCCCCCTTCGCCGTGATCACCGGACGCTGCCGCATCGGCGACGGCACCTGGATCGGCCCGCACGCTGCCATCGGCACCCCGGCCGAGATGCGAGGCGGCCCCCATCCTGGGGTCGGCGACGAGCCCGCCGACGGGCCCGGCATCGAGGTGGGGGCACGCGGCGTCGTCCGGGAGTTCGTCACCATCCACCAGGGCACCGAGCAGGCCACCCACGTGGGCGACGACGCCTACCTGATGGCCCGCTCCCACGTCCCCCACGACGCCTGGCTCGGCGACCGCTGCACCCTCTCGTGCAACGTCCAGGTGGGCGGGCACAGCTGGATCGGCGACGGCGCCAACCTCGGGCTCGGGGCCGTGGTCCACCAGTTCGGCGTCATCGGGGAGGGGGCGATGGTCGGCATGCAGGCTGCGGTCACCCGTCCCGTGCCCCCATTCGCGATGGTGATGGGCGTCCCGGGCCGGGTCGTCGGCGCCAACCGGGTCGGGGCCGTTCGGGCGGGCGGCGACGATGACGCCGTGGCCCGCTGGCACGAGGCCCTGCGCGCCGGTCACCGACTCGACGACGCGCCGCCCTGGTTGGCGAGCGCCCTCGAGCGGTTCGACGACGCGTGCGTGCGCATCGGTCCCAAGGGCGGTTCCGGCCGTGGCTGAGCGCGGCACCCTGAGCGTGATCGTCCCCTGCCACAACTACGGGCGCTTCCTCGGCGAGGCCATCGAGAGCGTGGACCGGCAGGATCGCCGGCCCGAAGAGATCGTGATCTGCGACGACGGCAGCACCGACGGCAGCTGGGACGACGTCCAGCGCATCGCCGAGGGACGGGCCGACATCACCGCCTACCGCCACGAGCAGGCGTGGGGCCTCATCCGCACCTTCAACGAGCTGGTCGAGCGCAGCACGGGCGACCTCATCGTGCCCCTGTCGGCCGACGACCGGCTCGGCCCGGGGTTCCTGCGTCGGATGGAGGACGACCTCCTCGCCCGCGACCTCGACTTCGGGTACTCCGACTACCGCTGCTTCGGCGCCGAGGACTGGTACTTCCGGGCTCCCGAGATGGACGTCGACCGCCTCGCGCGCGCCAACTTCATCTCGGGCACCGCCGGCATCCGACGATCGGTGTTCGACGAGGTGGGCGGCTACTCGCCGGCCTTCGAGCGCCTGGGCTTCGAGGACTACGACTTCTGGCTCCGGGTCGTCGAGGCCGGGAAGGTGGGTGCCCGCGTCGACGGCTGCCACCTCGAATGGCGCCGCCACCCGGGGGGATCGCGCAACACCGCCACCCGGCGCGACCGGCTGCACCTGCGCTGGAAGCTCCTGGTGCACCACCCCCGGTTCTTCCTCCACCCGCGCACGCTGCGGGCCTGGCGCTCGAGCGGGGAGCCGGTGGGGACGGCGGTCGACGCCCCGTGACCACCGGGCCGGGTGCGATGCCTCGCTCCGGGCGCACGATCGCCCGGCGCAGCGGCATCGGCGTGGCCGGCAAGCTGGCCACACTCGGGCTCCAGACCCTCCACTTCGCGCTCCTCGCTCGGTGGCTCGACGCGTCGACCTTCGGCGCGCTGATGGCCGCGCTGGCGCTGCTCCTCATCCTGGGCGGCCTCGCCGAGCTCGGCCTGACGAGCGGCGCGGTGCTCGCCCTCGCCGAGGGCCGAGAGGAGCGCACGGTGGTGGCCGCCACCCTTCGCGGATCGTTCGCGTTGGTGGGCCTCGCCCTGGCGGTGGCCGCGGTGGCCACGGCGGTGCTCCTGCGCGGCGACGCTCGCCTGGCGGTCGTGGTGCTCGTGCCGTGGTTCGTGCTGTCCAACGTGGACGTCGCGTTCCTCGCCGTGCACCAGCACCACCTGCGCTCCGGACGCATCGCGGCGGCCGACCTGGCCAGCCGGACCGTCCTGCTCGTCGCCGTGCTGCCGCTGCGCGAGGTCGGCGACGGCAGCGCCGCTCGCCTCCTGGCCTGGGTGGGCCTCGGGTTCCTCGCCTCGGAGCTGGCGAGCCTCGCCATCGTGGTGCGTGGCGTGCCCTGGCGGGGCGG
>JAGQSL010000084.1 GCA_020439525.1 Acidimicrobiales bacterium
GACTACGTGAAGTGGGCCGAGGCCATGGGCTGCGTCGCCTTCCGGGTCGAGCACCCCGACGACATCGCGCCCACCATCGAGAAGGCCAACGCCATCGACGACCGGCCGGTCGTGGTCGAGTTCCGCACCGACGCCGCCGAGAAGGTGTTCCCGATGGTCCCCGCCGGCCAGAGCAACTCCGACGTGCAGGTCCCGCCCTTCCAGCAGGCCCGCGGCGACGGCCAGGAGGCCGACGCCCGATGAGCACCCAGATGAACCACCACGTCCTGTCGGTCCTGGTCGAGAACAAGGCCGGCGTGCTCGCCCGCATCGTCAACCTGTTCTCGCGCCGGGCCTACAACATCTACTCGCTGGCGGTGGCGCCCACCGAGGACGAGCGCTTCAGCCGCCTCACCGTCGTGGTCGACGTGGATTCGGCCCCGCTCGAGCAGATCGTCAAGCAGCTCAACAAGCTCATCAACGTCATCAAGATCACCGAGCTCGACCCGGCGCGCTCGGTCGAGCGCGAGCTGCTCATCGCCACGGTGCGCTGCCCGGTGGAGCGACGGCCGGAGATCTCCGAGCTGGTCCGCATCTTCGAGGGCAAGGTGCTCGCCGTCAGCAACGACGCGCTCACCGTCTCGCTCGAGGGCCACCCCTCCAAGGTCGACGACTTCGAGGACATGCTGCGTCCCTACGGGCTCGACGACCTCCAGCGCACGGGCCGCATCGCCCTGCCGAAGCTCGACCGCGACGGCGCCCGGCTCCGCTCGGTCAAGGGCGCGAAGAGCGCCTGATACCGGCTCGGCGCTCAGGCGTCGAGGGGGTGGGCGGAGCGCTCGGGAAGCGGGTCGGCGCTCGACGGCGGCGCGCTCACCGGGCTGCCGACGTAGGGGGCGAGCGCGGCGCGCCAGCCGAGCACGGCGAGCACCCCGAGGGAGCCGGCGAGCGGGAACAAGAGGCGGACCTCCTCCACCCGGCCGACCACGAGCAGCGATGCGACCTCGGCGGCGACCAGGGCGAGGGCGGGGACGACGGTGGCGCGATGGACCTCGAGGGCGCGGTGCACCGTTGGCTCGCGATCGGTGAGCAGCCACGGGCCGAGCGCCGGCGCCACGAAGGCCAGGAGCGTCAGCAGCACCATCGGCTGGAGGTTGTGGGCCACCTGCACCACGGCCACCGGGTACGCCGCGTCGGGGTACGCCGCCTTCAGCGCGACCGTCGCCAGGACCCCGAAGGCGCCGACCGCCACGCCCGCGAGCGCGTCGCCGCGGCGTCGTCCGGCCCAGGCCCACCGGGCGAGGAGCGCCACGCCGAGCGCGAGGAGGAGGTCGGTGCGGGTCCCCGCGAGCACCAGGGCGGCGGGGCCGAGCGCCCACCAGCGGCGTCGGCCTTCCTCGCCGATCGCCCACACCGCCACCGACGTGGCGGCGAACGCCGTGATCGACTCCGACTTGCCCCACCAGACCAGCCCGATCGACAGCGCGGCGCCGTAGGCGGCGACGGCGAGCGTCCAGACCTCCAGGTGCAGCCGCCGCAGGATGGCGGCGATCGCCACGATGCCGACCGCCAGCGCGACCGCGTCGATCGCACCCTGCGCCGCCGCCCCCGACCAGCCGACGTGGTCGTGGAGCCACACCTGCAGGTGCGGTACGAGCACCCGGTACTGGTAGGGCGCGGCGCTGGTGCCGTCGACGGTGGCCCTCGCCCAGTCGAGCAGCTCGCCGGTGGCGTCTCGCGGCTGCAGCCAGACGCGCACGTAGAAGCTGAACGCGCCGAACCACAGCAGGGCGGCCGTGGCGTGGAGGGCCACGGCGAGGTGCCGGGGGAGGGGACGCGCCACCGGCTCCCATCGGCACGGGCCGGCCCGAATCCAGCCTGGCCGTCCACCTCATTCCTGACCGGTTCGGTCGGGATTGGGCGCTAGGGTGCGCGCCATGACCGACACCTGGGGATTCGAGACCAAGCAGATCCACGCCGGCCAGGAGCCCGACCCCACCACCGGGTCGCGGGCCGTGCCGATCTACCAGACGACGAGCTACCAGTTCCGCAGCTCGGAGCACGCGGCGAACCTGTTCGCCCTGTCCGAGATCGGCAACATCTACACCCGCATCATGAACCCGACCCAGGGCGTGGTGGAGGGCCGGGTGGCGGCGCTCGAGGGTGCCACCGCCACGGCCGTGGGCCTGCCGGGCTGCCTCGCCGTCGCGTCGGGCCAGGCCGCCGAGACGCTTGCGATCTTGAACCTGGCCGAGGCCGGCAGTCACGTGGTGGCGAGCGCCTCGCTGTACGGCGGCACCTACAACCTGTTCCACTACACGCTGCCGAAGATGGGCATCGACGTCACCTTCGTCGACGACCCCGACGACCTCGATGCGTGGGCGGCCGCGGTGCGGCCGAACACCAAGGCGTTCTACGGCGAGACGATCGGCAACCCGAAGAACGACGTCCTCGACATCGCGGCGGTGAGCGACCTGGCCCACGCCAACGGGGTCCCGCTCATCGTCGACAACACGGTGGCGAGCCCGTGGCTGGTGCGCCCGTTCGAGCACGGTGCCGACATCGTGGTGCACTCCGCCACCAAGTTCATCGGCGGCCACGGCACCTCGATCGGCGGGCTGATCCTCGACGGCGGCTCGTTCGACTTCTCGCAGAACGACAAGTTCCCGATGTTCACCGAGCCCGACCCGAGCTACCACGGCCTCCAGTACTGGCCCGCCCTCGGCGCCGGCTCGTACGTCATCAAGGCGCGCGTCCAGCTGCTGCGCGACATCGGCGCCGCCATCAGCCCGTTCAACTCGTTCCTGCTCCTCCAGGGGCTCGAGACGCTGAGCCTGCGCATGGAGCGCCACAACGCCAACGCCCAGGCCGTGGCCGAGTTCCTCGCCGGCCACCCCCAGGTGGAGCGGGTGCAGTACGCCGGCCTGCCCGACTCGCCGTGGCACGAGCGGGCCAGCGGAATCACCGGCGGCAAGGGCTTCGGCTCGGTGCCGGCGTTCGTGATCGCCGGCGGCAAGGCGGCGGGCGCGAAGTTCGTCGAGGGCCTCACCCTGCACAGCCACGTGGCCAACATCGGCGACGTCCGTTCGCTCGCCATCCACCCGGCGTCCACCACCCACAGCCAGCTCACCGAGGCCGAGCAGGTGACCACCGGCGTCGATCCGGGGCTGGTCCGCCTGTCGGTCGGGCTCGAGTCGATCGACGACATCGTCGCCGACCTCGAGCGGGGCTTCGCCGCCGCCAAGGGCTGAATCGGCGACCCGCGGTCGGTTTCGGCCCGGAGAAGCGCACCCTCGAACGAGGTAGCCTGGGACCTTCCGGTCTCCGGGCTTCGGATCCGTCGCAGTGCCACCCACTCCTCCCCCCGGGTGTCGCGTGCGGCGGATCCGTCGGTTTTGGGCCAGGTGCCGCCGAGGGCCGGGGTACGGTGCCGCCATGACGAACTCGACCGTGCGCACCGCGCTCCTCGCCGTCGGCGGCGCCCTTGGTGGCGTCCTCCTCGTGGCCGCTCCCGCCTCCGCCCACACCGGTCATCCGGTGACCGGCGCGGGCGACGGGTTCTGGCACCCCATCACGGGGATCGACCACCTGCTCGCCATGGTGGCCGTCGGGATCGTGGCCGCCACCACGGCGCGCGGTCGTTCCGTGTGGTTGGCGCCCGCCGCGTTCGTCGGCGGCATGGCCCTGGGCGGCGCCGCCGGCATGGCCGGGGTGCCCCTGCCCGGTGCCGAGGTCGCCATCGCCGCGTCGGTGCTGCTCCTCGGGGTCGCCATCGCCGCGGCCGTGGAGCTCCGGGGGCGCCACCTGGCACCGCTGCTCGCCCTGCTCGGCGCCGCCGGGCTCGCCCACGGCCACGCCCACGGCGCCGAGGCGCCCACCTCCGTGCACCCGATCACCTACGTGGCGGGCTTCCTCGTCGCGACCGTCCTGCTGCACGTCGCCGGGGTCGGCGTCGGCACGGTCATCCGCGATCGCCGCACCATCCGCCTCGGGGTGGGCGCCGCCGCCGTCGCTGCCGGCGCGCTGCTCCTGGTCTGAGCGACCTCGTCGGAGCGGTCTCGCCGGGGTCCGGCGTCGCTCAGGCGGAGCGCAGCTCGTCGACCACGTGGTCGATGCAGCGCGTCAGCTGCCGGACGTCGTCCGCGTCGATCGCCGGGAACAGGGCGACGCGCAGCTGGTTGCGGCCGAGCTTGCGGTAGCTGTCGGTGTCGACGACGCCGTTGGCGCGCAGCACCGCCGAGACCGTGGTCGCCTCCACCGAGTCGTCGAGGTCGATGGTGGCCACCACGTTCGAGCGCCGGGCGGGGTCGGCGACGAACGGCGTGGCGTAGTCCGACGCCTCGGCCCAGTCGTAGATGACCTTGGCGTTGGCCTCGCTGCGCCCGGCGGAGAAGAGCATCCCGCCGTTCTGGTTGATCCACTCCATCTGGTGCACGGCGAGGAAGATCGTGGCCAGCGCCGGGGTGTTGTAGGTCTGGTCCTTGAGCGAGTTGTCCATCGCCGTCTTCAGGTCGATCGAGGCCGGGATCCACCGGTCGCTCGCCGCGATGCGCTCGATGCGCTCCATGGCGGCCGGCGAGACGGCGGCGATCCAGAGGCCGCCGTCGGAGGCGAGGCACTTCTGCGGGGCGAAGTAGTAGACGTCGGTCTGAGCGGCGTCGAAGCGCAGGCCGCCAGCGGCCGAGGTGGCGTCGACGGCCACGAGCGCGCCGGCGTCGGCGCCCGACGGACGCTCGATCTTCGTGGCCACGCCGGTGGACGTCTCGTTGTGGGTGAGCGCGTAGAGGTCGACGCCGGTCTCGCCCACCGGGTCGGCCGCCTCGCCGGCAGGGGCGCGGATGACCGTGGGTTCGGCGAGGAAGGGGGCCTCGGCCGCGCACGTGGCGAACTTGCTGGAGAACTCGCCGAACGCGAGGTGCTGGCTCTTCTGCTCGATGAGCCCGAACGTGGCGGCGTCCCAGAAGACGGTGGTGCCACCGTTGCCCAAGATCACGTCGTAGCCGTCGGGCAGGGCGAACAGCTCGTGCAC
>JAGQSL010000085.1:0-287 GCA_020439525.1 Acidimicrobiales bacterium
CTCTTCCACCTGTTCAAGGAGATGAAGCAGCGGGCCAGCTACGCCGAGTCGAGCGCCCGCAAGGCCGAGGTGATGGAGGCCCGCTGGCAGCGCTGGGTCGACGCCGGGCCGCCCCCACCCCCGCCCACCACCCGCACCGTGCGGATGCGGCTGACGGGGGCCGAGAGCGGCAAGGTCGCGCTCACCTGCGAGGGCCTAGAGCTGATCGGGCTCACCGACCCGTTCGACCTCGAGGTCCGCTACGGCGACCGCGTCGCCGTGCTGGGCCCGAACGGCACCGGCAAGTC
>JAGQSL010000085.1:341-1503 GCA_020439525.1 Acidimicrobiales bacterium
CGCGTCGAGGCCGGCCTGTTCCACCAGACCGACGAGGTCGAGGGCTGGGCCGGCCGCACCCCGGTGCAGGTCCTCGCCGGCCACGACCTCAACGAGCACGCCGCCCTCTCCGCGCTCGGCCGCTACGCCATCGCCGAGTGCGGCGACCGTCCGGTCGAGACGATGTCGGGCGGCCAGCGCGCTCGCCTCCAGGTGCTCGACCTCGAGCTGCGGGGGGTGAANNATCTCCTGCTGCTCGACGAGCCCACCGACAACCTCGACCTGCCATCGGCCGAGGCGCTCGAGGCGGCGCTCGACGGCTTCCAGGGCACGGTGCTGGCGGTCACCCACGACCGCTGGTTCCTACGCGGCTTCGACCGGTTCGTGATCATCGGCGACGACGGGTCGGTGGTCGAGGCGCTCGACCGGGAGACGGCGCTGCACGCCATCACCGGCGACGACGCCTACCCCTGGTCGCCCGCCAAGCTCGTGCCCTGCTCCACGTAGAGGTTGAGCCGGTCGCCGCGGGCGAAGCCGGCCAGGGCGATGCCCGCCCGCCTCGCCGCCTCGACGGCGAGCGACGACGGCGCGCTCACGGCCACCACCGTGCCGATGCCCGCCGACCACGCCTTCTGCACGATCTCGAAGCTGGTGCGCCCGCTGACGAAGAGGCCGAGCTCGCCAGCGGGCAGGCGGCCGTCGAGCAGGAGCCAGCCGACCACCTTGTCGACCGCGTTGTGCCGGCCGATGTCCTCGCGCACCAGCACCACCTCGCCCTCGGCGGTGAACGCGGCCGCGGCGTGCGACCCGCCGGTGGCGGCGAACAGCTCCTGATGCGGGCGGACGGCGTCGGGGATGGAGGCCAGCACCTCGGGGGCGATGGCGGCGGTCGCGCCCAGCGGGTCGAGGCGCCCCGCGACGTCGTCGACCTGGTCGGTTCCGCACCACCCGCACGACGAGGTGGTGGTGGTCAACCGGGCCGTCGGGGCCGGAGCACGGCCGCCGGTCTCGACGGTCACCACGTTGAAGCGGGTGTCGGCCGCCGAGCCCGTCGCGCAGTAGCGGACCGTGGTGACGGGCGCCCCGGCGAGCAGGCCCTCGGCGTGGCAGAACCCGACCGCCAGCTCGTAGTCGTGGCCCGGCGTGCGCATGGTGGTGGCGACCCGGGTGCCGTCGAGGCGGA
>JAGQSL010000085.1:1543-8251 GCA_020439525.1 Acidimicrobiales bacterium
TCGGCGTAGGAGCGCACGAGCTGCGACACCGTGCGACCCCGAGCCATCGCCCCACGCTACCGGCGACCTCGCCCGGGCCGATCGGTCCGTAGGCTGGCGTGAGTGGACGGTGTGCCCTGCCGATGCGCGGAGCTGGAGGAGCTCGATGGCCCGGCAGGCCGGACCTACGCTGAGACCCACCTGTTCGAGCGGGCGGTCGGCAACGGGACCGACCAGCAGCTCGTCGCCAGCGGGATCCGGTACTGGCGGTGCGAGGCCACCGGCTGGCAGTTCGTGAGCCACCCGCTCGCCGAGGGCCCGCTGCTCCGACTGCGTCGCCTCCCGTTCACCACGACCGACGACTACCTGGACCACGACGTGGTGGCCCGGCGGGCGGCGGCGCTGGCCCGATCCACGATCGGGACCGACGAGCACCAGGAGGCGCTCGACGCGCTCTACTCACCGGACCTCCGCACGCTGATCCAGTCGGTGAACCGGAACGATCCGATGGGCATCGAGGCGGCCATCGTGCTCCTCGAGGTGGATCCGTGGTGCTTCCGCTCGGGCTACCTCAAGGTGAGCGCGATGGACCACCTCGCCCGCGCTCGCCTCCAGCCGAGCGACCGCGATCGGATCCAGACGGCACTCGTGGCAGCGACGCTGAAGGGGCCTCGTCGGGCGGACGAGCACCGGAGCGCGCTCCGGCTCGCACGCCACGTCCGCTCGCCTGCGTTCGCCGCTCGCCTCGAGGCGCTCCGGGCCGAGGTGCCGGCGGCCAAGCGACCGGCGGTCCAGCGACTGCTCGACGCGCTCGGCGAGTCGCGACGAGCTCGGACGAGCCGACGCCGGCGGCGGGGCTGACGGCTCAGGGTGCCCGGCGCCGCCCGGCATCGACCCGGTCAGGCTAGATCGCGCCGGCGGTGACGCGCGACGGCTCAGGCCGGGTGGAGGTCGCGTCGGGCGAAGGCGGCGACGGCGACCCCGGCGAGCGCCACCGCGGCGACCAGCACGCCGACGGTCGATGCCACCGACACCGGCTCCGACGGGTAGAGCGCGAGGCGGTGGAAGATCGAGAGCTGGTCGAGCCAGGCCCAGCCCGAGACCATCGAGGCGACCAGGTCGAGGACCACCGAGAGCAGCACCACGACGTAGGTGATCCCGCCGGCGTGCCGGGGCGCCACCGCGAGCAGCACCGCGCCCACCCCGAGGGCGAGCAGGGCGCTCGGCACCACGTTGAGCCCGGCGCCGAGCAGCGTCACCAGGCCGATGGGCACACCCTGGGCGGCGGCCGCCGCCCAGGTGCAGACCGCCGCGAGCAGGGCGGCGACCAGCGTCGCGACCGCGGCGAGGGCGAGCCGCTCGCCCAGCCAGCGCGCCCTCGCCGTCGGCCCGGCGAGGATGCGGACGATGCGGCCGCTGGTCTCCTCGTCGGCCGCGGCGCCGATCTGGTTGGCCGGGATCAGGGCGGCGACGCACGCCACCAGGAGGAACACGACGCCGAAGTACTGGTCGACCAGGGTGCCGCGGGCGCCGAACCGGTCGAGCATCGAGGTCATCGACTCGGGTAGATCGCTCGTGACCAGGTTCGCCACCATCCCGTACAGCAGGCCGGTGGCGGCGATCCCGGCGCACCACGCCAGCAGGGTCGGGCCCTCGAGCCGCGTCGCCAGGCCGATCGTGGAGCCCAGGCCGCCGAGGCGCGCCGGCCGATCGTCGTGGCGGGCGAGGAGGCCGCGGCCCACGTCGCGGCGCCCGGCCAGCACCACGGCGAGGGCGCCGAGCGCCACCGACACCACGACGGCCAGCAGGAGCGGGCCCCACGCCGGCTGGCCGAAGGGGTCGACGAGCAGGGTCCACCCGAAGGGGGTGGCCCAGCGCAGCCAACGAAGCCCGTCGGCGGTGTCGGCCAGCATCCGCAGCACGAAGGCCACGGCCACCACGACGGTGGCCAGGCCGTTGGCGGTGCGCCGGGTGCCGCCGAGCTGCGAGGCGACGGCGCCGACCGCGCCGAAGCTCAGCACCACCAGCCCGAGGCTGGCGCCGTAGGCGAGCGACTGGCCCGGCGAGAACCCCACGTCGGGGCTCCGGCCGGCGACGGCCACGATCAGGCCGGTGAGCACGGTGACCACGACGGCGACCACCCCGATCGCCAGCGCGGCGGCCGCGGTCGCCCGACCCGGCCGGGTGGCGCCGGCCACGAGCAGCTGCCAGCGCCCGTGGTCCTCCTCGCCGCGCAGCAGGCGGGTGCCGGCGAGCACCGCCCACACCGCCCCGATCGTCGTCAGGAAGACGAAGCCCTTGTAGACGGTGTAGCCGCCGACCGTGTCGATGCCGCGGGTGGGGCCGAGCACGACGGCGAGCCCCCGGTCCGCGCCGGTCGTGGCCGCGATCTGGGCGCGGGAGGCGGCCGTCGTGAAGGTCGAGGCGTAGGTGGTGGCCGCGGCAGCCGCCGATGCGCCGAAGGACAGGCCCACGACCACCGCGCCCACGAGGAGCTGGCGCGTCGCCCGCCGGGCGATCGCCCGCTCGGCCGGCGACGGCACGCCCACCTCAGGCCCCGTCGCCGTAGCGGGCCACGAACAGCTCCTCGAGCGACGGCGTGCGGGTCACGAGGTGCTCGATGCCTGCCGGTGCGAGCGCCTCGAGGAGCGGGCCGATCGGTCCGGTCACCTCGCACTCCATGACGTTGCCCGAGATGGTGACGTCGCTCACCCCGGCCAGCCCGTCGAGGCGCGGCGGGGCGCCGTGCAGCTCGGCGCGGACGCGCTGGCCGCCGATCCCCTGCAGGTCCCCGAGCCGACCGACCTCGATGAGCCTCGCCGCTCGGAGCATCCCGACCCGGTCGCACACCGCTTCGACCTCGCTCAAGATGTGCGACGACAGCAGCACCGTCTGGCCCCGAGCCTTGGCGTCGTGGACGCAGCTGCGGAAGACCTGCTCCATCAGCGGGTCGAGGCCGGTGGTGGGCTCGTCGAGGAGCAGCAGGTCGGCGCGGCTGGCGAAGGCGGCCACGAGCAGCACCTTCTGGCGGTTGCCGTGGCTGTAGGCCCGGATGCGCTTGCGGGGATCGAGGTGGAACCGCTCGACCAGCTCGTCCCGGTACGCCTCGTCCACCGTGCCGTGCAGCTCGGCGAGCAGGTGCATCGCCTCCTCCCCGGTGAGCGACGGCCACAGCGCGGACTCGCTCGGCACGTAGGCGAGCCGTCGGTGCAGGGCGACGGCGTCGCGCGCCACGTCGAGGCCGAAGATCGCCGCCGAGCCCGACGTCGGACGGATCAGGCCGAGCAGCAGGGCGATCGTCGTCGACTTCCCGGCACCGTTGGGACCGAGGTAGCCGAACACCTCCCCCGCTTCGATCTCGAGGTCGAGGTGGTCGAGCGCGACCGTCGACCCGTACCGCTTGGTGAGCCCCTCGGTCCGCACGGCGACGCCCATGGGCGCCAACGTAGGTCGCTCAGCCCGCCGAGAGGCGCTGGTTGACCCGAGCGGCCTGGCGGAGCTGGTGATCGCGCTCGGCCTGGTTCGTCGCCCGGTCGGCGGCCTCGGCGTAGAGGCGGGCCGCGAGCGCGAGGTCGCCGTCGCGCTCGTGGAGGTGGGCGGCGACGGCGGTCCACCGCGGCACGTCGTCGGGGACCTCCGCCAGGGCGGCCAACCCGGCCCGAGGGCCGTCGGCCTGGCCCACCGCCACCGCCCGGTTCAGTCGGGTGATCGGCGTGTCGGCGAAGCGCAGCAGCTCGTCGTACCACTCGACGATCTGTACCCAGTCGGTGTCCTCCACCCGGACGGCGTCGGCGTGGAGGGCGGCGATGGCGGCCTGGGCCTGGTACTCGCCGAGCTGGTCGCGCCCGAGGGCCGCCTGGAGGATCGCCACCCCCTCCGCGATCCGCTCCGTGTCCCAGCGGGAGCGGTCCTGCGCGACGAGGGGGACGATCGCCCCGTGCTCGTCGGTGCGAGAGGCCCGGCGAGCGTGGTGGAGGAGCATGAGGGCGAGCAGGCCGTGCACCTCGGGATCGTCGGCGAGGTCGGCGAGCTGGCGGGTCAGGCGGATCGCCTCGGCGGCCAGGTCGACGTCGCCGGAGTAGCCCTCGTTGAAGATCAGGTACAGGACCCGCATCACCGTGCGGACGTCGCCGGGCCGCTCCACGCCGGCGGTGGCGATCGTGCGCTTGGCCCGGCTGATGCGCTGGGCCATGGTCGCCTCGGGCACCAGGTAGGCCTCGGCGATCTGGCGGGTGGTGAGCCCGCCCACGGCCCGGAGCGTGAGGGCCACGGCCGAGCTGGGCGTGAGGGCGGGGCTGGCGCAGAGGAAGTGGAGCTGGAGCGAGTCGTCGGTGCTCGGCACGTCACCGGCGGGCGGGCGGGCGTCGTAGCGGGCCTCGCGGTCGCGGCGGGCCGAGGTGGAGCGGGCCTGGTCGAGGAACGACCGCCACGCCACCGTCACCACCCACGCCGTCGGGTCCTCGGGCGGCGAGTCACCCCAGGCGAGCGCCTTCACGAGCGCCTCCTGCACCGCGTCCTCGGCCGTCGCGAAGTCGGCGCCGCGACGGACGAGGACGCGGATGGCGTGGGGGACGAGCTCGCGGAGCTCGACGGGGTCCACCCTCAGTCGGCGGTGAGGCAGGCCGTGTGGTCGTCGCCGCCGTGCTCGGGCGGGCCGCTGAGGAAGGGTCGGACCTCGAGCCACTCGTGGATCGGCTCGCCGCCGGGCCCGGGCGCCGACGACAGCTCGGCGGCCAGCTCGTGGGCGCGCGCCTCGGTGTCGACGTCGATCACCATCCACCCGGCGATCAGGTCCTTGGTCTCGGCGAAGGGGCCGTCGACGATGGGCGCCCCATCATCGCCGGAGCGCACGAACGTGCCGGTGGGGGCCAGCGCCTGGGCGTCGACGAACTCGCCGCTGGCCTGGAGCCGGGCGGCGAACTCGCCCATGAAGCGGACGTGGTCGTCGAACTCGCCGGGCGCCCACTCGTCGATCGGCAGGTCGCAGATCGGGGTCGGGCCGCCTCGGTAGTGCTTGAGCAGCAGGTACTTCGCCATGGTGGGTCTCCTCGCTTCGGGCCGCCCCCGGTGGGCAGCTCCACCCGGGGGACGGAGCCGCCGAGCGGATCTCGACATCGCTCAGGGAGAATCTGCCAGAACCTCGCGGACCCGTCCGTCGGCCACCTCGATCGTGCGGGTGGCCCGGAAGCGGTCGAGGAACGCCCGATCGTGCGAGACGAGCAGCACCGTGCCCACGAACCGCTCGAGCGCCTGCTCCAGCTGCTCGATGGCGACGAGGTCGAGGTGGTTGGTCGGCTCGTCGAGCACCAGGCAGTTGACCCCCTCCGCCATGAACAGGGCGAGGTTGGCGCGGGTCCGCTCCCCCGGCGACAGCTGCTCGCTCGGCCGGCTCACGTGGTCCGCGCCGAGGCCGAACTTGGCCAGCAGCGACCGCACCTCGCTCTTGGGCTGCCCGGTCGCCTCGGTCACGACCTTGAACAGCGAGCGCTCGGTGGCGAACCGGTCGCGCCGCTGGCCCAGCTCGCCGACCACCACGCCGGGGCCGAGGTAGGCCTGGCCCTCGGTGAGCGGCAGGCGGCCGAGCAGCGCCTCGATCAACGTGGTCTTGCCCGCCCCGTTGGGCCCGACCACGGCGAGCCGATCCGCCCACGCCACCTCGAGGTCGACCGGCCCGAGCCGGTAGGCGCCCCGCTCGACCACCGCACCCGTGAGCGCCGCCACCACGTCGCCGCTGCGCTCGGCGGTGCCGATGTCGAAGCGCAGCTCCCAGCCCTCCCACGGCTTGTCGACCACGTCCAGGCGCTCCATCGCCCGCTCGGTGGCCCGGGCCTTGGCGGCGACCTTCTCGGAGCTGGCCTTGTTCCAGTTGCGGATGAACTTGTCGGTCTCGCCGCTCTTCTTGGCCTTCTTGATGCCCTGGGTCGACCACTCCCGCTGGGCCTGGGCCCGACCCGCCAGCTCGGAGCGCTTGGCCTGGTAGGTGGCGTAGTCCTCCTCGGCGTGGCGGCGCGCCGTCGCCCGGTCGGCCAGGTACGCCTCCCAGCCGCCGCCGTAGAGGGTGGCGGCATGGGTGTGCTCGTCGAGCTCGAGCACGTGGGTGATGACCCGCGACAGGAAGGCGCGGTCGTGGCTGACCACGAGCGTGGCCGCGTCGAGGGCGACGAGGAACTCCTCGAGGCGGCGGAGGCCGTCGAAGTCGAGGTCGTTGGTGGGCTCGTCGAGCAGGAAGACGTCGAAGCGCGACAGCAGGGTGGCGGCGAGCGACACCCGCGCCGCCTGGCCACCCGAGAGCGTGGCCGTCGCCTGGCCGGCGAGCGAACCCTCGAGGCCGAGGTCGGCGAGCACCTCGCCGAGGCGGGCGTCGAGGTCCGGCCCGCCGAGCGCCAGCCACCGATCGAGCGCGGCGCTGTAGCGGTCGTCGGCGCCCGCTTCGCTCGCGGCCAGCGCCGTGGTGGCGGCGTCGAGCTCGGCGGTGGCGGCGGCGACGCCGGTGCGCCGACCGACGAAGCCGGCCACCGTCTCGTCCGCCCGCCGGTCGGGCTCCTGGGGCAGCAGGCCGATCGACGCGTCGGGCGGCGCGGTGGCGACCGCGCCCTCGTCGGGCGCCTGCTCGCCCGCGACCACCCGCAGCAGGGTCGACTTCCCGGTCCCGTTCGGCCCCACGACCCCGATCCGCATGCCCGGCGCGACCGTGACCGAGACGTCGGCCAGCACCGGCCCGGCGCCGAA
>JAGQSL010000468.1 GCA_020439525.1 Acidimicrobiales bacterium
GGTGGTCGGCGTAGTGGTCGAGCTTGGGGCGCTGGTGGGGCTCGAGCGCGTCCTCGACGGCCAGCTCGTGCAGCCCGAGCTGGTCGGCGAGCGTCCGGAGCTCGCCGTCGCCGGGTCCGCAGAGGTCGATCCAGATGACGCAGGCATCGTCGGCCATGCGCGCCACCAGCTCGTCGGGGGCGCACCCCTCGTCGACCACCTCGCCGCCGCGGTACACCCGCGTGCGGGCGACGGTCACGGGCGGGCGGCGTCGGCGGAGCGACCGGCGTCGGGCGTGGCGAGGGCGAGCACGGCGACCATCATCGCGGGCATCGCCATCCGGGTGGCGCCGAAGTTCACCGACGTGGGGTTCACCCCCATGATCAGGAGGAAGCCCAGCTGGACGGCCAGCGCCCACCCGAGCGGGTGGCGCAGGCCCCGTCGCCAGAGCGCCAGCCCCCCGAGGGCCAGACCGCCGAGCGTGCAGGCCATGCCCACCAGCTCGTGGCCCTGCGACCACACGTCGGTGAACGCCTGGACGAGCCCGACGAACGGCGCCCCGATGTCGTTGGCTCGCTCGGTGTCGGGCGGGAGCTGGACGGCCAGCCAGCCCATCCAGGCGACCACCACGGCGGCGGGCACGGCGACGAGCACGGCGTCGCGGCGCGTGCGGCGGTGCAGCGCCCAGCCGAGCAGGAGGAGGATGGCCGGCTCCTTGGCGAGCACCGCGAGGACCCCGACGGCGATGGCCGCCGCGTGCCGGTTGCGAGCGGAGAGCGCGATGGCCGCGAGCACCAGGCCGAGCGCCAGGGCATCGGAGACGGTGACGCGGAGCGACCACCACGCGCCGGGCAGCAGGGGGAACACGGCCGCGACCCAGGGCGGCCCGCGCCAGATCGTCGAGAGCACCCCGCTCGCGATGGAGCCGACGACGATGCCGACGAGGCCCACGGCGAAGAGCGCCCACACCAGCCCGAGCCCACCGCCGGTGGGCTGGACCGCCCAGGCGACCCAGGGGAGGAGCGGGCGCTGGAAGCGGTAGCGGGGGTTGTCGAGCTGGTCGGCCGTGCGGTCGAGGTGCAGCGGGTCGCGGGCGATGGCGTAGTACTGCTGGCCGTCGAGGCCGCTGCCGGCGGGCGGCTCGACCTCGGGGAAGTCGCGGGCGACCACCTCGGCGGACGGTCCCTCCGAGCCGGGCTGGATGAGGCTCACCGGGTTGGATCCGCCGTAGCGGGCGACGTCGACCATCACCCACGCCAGCAGCAGCAGCACGCCGATCGCCGTCCACCGGCCGATCTCCTGCCACGGGATGGCGCACGTGGCCGGATCGTGGGGGCGGGCCGGCGCGGCGTGATCGCCGTCGACCGTCGGGGCGGGGGCCAGATCCGTCACGCCGCGGCCTCGACATCGGGCTCGGCCGGATCGAGCGAGGCGCGGGCCAGGCCGAGCCAGATGGCCGAAGCGGCCAGCCCGGTGGCGAACACGTACGGGTAGGCGTCGAGCAGCAGGAAGGGGACGAGCGGCACCACGACGGCCCCCGTCCAGGCGCCGCCGCGCAGCACCCGCAGGCCGAGCAGGCCGAGCAGGGC
>JAGQSL010000086.1 GCA_020439525.1 Acidimicrobiales bacterium
GGGCCCACGCCTGGCGCTCCCACGGACCCAGCTCCAACCATGCGGGCGCCCCCGGTTCGGGCTGGCCCAGCGGTCCATCCCAGCGCCCGGGCGCCGCCCAGATCCGCGGCGGGTCGTGGTCGAGCGCGGTGAGGAGGCGCTCGACGTAGGCCAGCGCACCCAGCTCGACCGAGCCCGGCACCGCAGCGTCCAGCGCAGCCGACACCGCCGCCTCCCACCCCGCCTCGAAGGTCGTCACGGGTTCTCCCGGATGAACCCGTACACGCCCGCCATGTCGCGGTTCACCTTCTCGGGCAGGGGGTGGATCGTCGCCCCCATCGCCCGCGCACCCCAGATGATCTTGGCCGTGCGCTCCACCAGTGCGGCGTTGTGGAGCGCCTTCTCGGGCGAGGACGCGCACGTCACCAGCCCGTGGTTGGCGAGCAGGGCGGCACCCCGATCGGCGAGCTTCGACGCCACCTCGTCGCCCAGCTCCTTCGAGCCGGTGCCCCGGTACTCGCAGCAGGGCACGTCGCCCCCGACGTACACCACCACTTCCTCGATCACCGCCGGGATCGGCTCGTGGGCGAGGGCGAACATGGTGGCGTAGACGGCGTGGGTGTGGATCACCGACCCGAGCTCGGGGTAGGCCCGCAGCGTCGAGAGGTGGAGGTCCTTCTCGGTGGTGGGCGAGCGATGGCCCGAGAGGGTCTCGCCGTCGAGGTCGACGATCACGAGGTCGTCGAGGGTCATGGTGTCGTAGGCGACCGAAGACGGCGTGAGGCACACCCGGTCGCCCTCGAGGCGGCCCGAGATGTTGCCCGAGGTGCCCTCCACGAGCCCGTCCTCGAGCATCTTCTTCGCGGTGGCGAGCACGGCCTCGGGCGTGGTGGTGGGGCTCGTCATCCGAACACCTCCGGGTTGGCCAGGTTGGGCGGTCGGTCGCCGGCGAGCAGGGCCTCGAGCCCGGTCGCCATGAGCATCGTGTGGTTGGCCTCGGTGTCGTAGGTGGCCCCGCCGATGTGGGGGGTGAGCACGACGTTGGCCATGCCGCACAGCGGGTGGTCGATGGGGAGGTGCTCGCCGTCGAAGTGGTCGAGCCCGGCGGCGGCGAGGTGCCCGTCGGCCAGGGCGGCGGCGAGGGCGTCGGTGTCGTGGAGCCCGGCACGGGCCGTGTTCACGTACACGCTCCCCTCGGGCATGCGGGCGAACTGCTCGGCACCCATCATGCGGGCGCTGCCCTCGGTGACCGCCGCGTGCATGGACACGAGGTGGGCCTCGGCGAGCAGGTCGTCGAGCGGGTGGGTGGCGTCGGGGGCGAACGGGTCGGCCGAGATCACCCGCATGCCGAGGCCCTCCAAGCGCCACGCTGCGGCCCGGCCGACGGCGCCGTAGCCGACGATGCCGGCGGTCCGTCCGGCGAGCTGCCAGCCCCGGAACCGCTGGTACGGGATGGAGCCGCCGCGGTACATCTCGCCCTCGCGCACGTCGCGATCGGCGGGCACGAGGCCACGCGTGCAGGCCAGTGCCAGGGCGACGGCCAGCTCGGCGACGCCGTCCGCGTTGCGCCCGGGCGCCCGCAGCACCGGGATGCCGGCGGCGGTCGCGCCCGCCAGGTCCACGTTGGTGGGGTCGCCTCGGGTGGAGCCGATCGCGGCCAGGCCCAGCTCGAACACCGGCCCCTTGCACGAGTCGGCCTCGCAGATCAGGATCGTCGCTCCCTCGGCGGCCACCCGCTCAGCCAGCTGCTCGCTGGAGTAGAGGCGCAGCGGATGCTGGTCGATCCACGGATCGACGGTCACCTCGCCCAGCGCCTGCAGCCGGGCGAGCCCCTCCCCCCGCAGCGGGGCGGTGGAGAAGATGCGGTGGCCGGTCATCGGACGACTCCGAGCATCTGGCCGTCGCGAAGGGCGCCATCCTCGAGCTGCGCCTCGCTCGGCAGCAGCACCTCCACGGTCGCCTTCGCCAACACCGCGTCGTCTTGGTTGCGCACGTCGACGGCGACGTCGACCAGGCACCGGCCCCGACGGTCGACGCGCGTGCCGGTCACCTCGCCGTTGAGGATGGTGGCGTCGCCGGTGAAGGCGGGGTTGCGGTACTGCGCGCTCGACGACGAGACCATCCCCCACTCGCCCGCCCAACCCGACACGTAGTCGAGCACCCACGCCCCCATCGAGGCGCCGTAGCCGTAACCGCGCGGCATGCCGATGTGGGCGGCCCAACGCGGTTGGAGGTGGCCGCGCGACGGCCCGTGGTACGCGCCGTCGGTGAGCTCGGGGTTGACCCGTTCCACGCTGCGGTCGCCCTCGAGGCCCGCCATCTCGTCGGTGTAGCCCAGCTCAGCGGCCGAGAGGTCGGTCGGGCCCTTGCGCGTCGCGCCCCACGTCGTCATCGGGTAGGCCCGCCACTCCGTGGTGAAGCTCGCCAGGCTGTGCGGTCCGAGCACGTGCTCGGCGAGGCGATCGCCCACGCTGACGCTCTCGTGCGGGCGCGGATCGTGCCCGAGCGCCTGCACCTGGTCGATGAAGGCGAGCTTGCGCTCCTCCAGCTCGGCGAGCTGCTCGTCGGTCCACTCCGGGTCGCCCTGGGGGGCCCGCTCGCCCTCGCCTTCGGCGGTGAAGAGCTCCTTCTCCTTCGCCTTCTGCACCTTGTACCGGATCGCGGTCGAGCGCTGGAGGGCCACCCGCTCGCCGCGCTGGTTCACGTAGAGGGTGTCGCCCCGCTGGAAGCAGGTGGGCCCGGCGAACCGCGTCTCGGTGACCCGGTGGTCGTAGGGCATGCGGTGGCAGACGAGGTGGTCGCCGGGGCGGATGCGGGGCCCGAAGAACCACCAGTCGTCGCCGCCGAAGATGAGGTGCGACCCCGGGATCTTGCCCACCTGGGCCGGCGAGCAGCCGTGGCTGGTGTCGCAGGCGACGGTGAACGACTGCGGGGCCACGAGCTCCCCGAAGCGGCTGGCGGCGGCCCAGCGCTCGTCGTAGTGCAGGGGGTTCGGGTAGTGCATCGCCTGGACCCACCGACGGATGTCGTTGGTGGCCACCGGCTCCTTCAGCAGGCCGGGCTCCATGGGCACGCCCATGTACCGGTCGAGGTCGCTGACGTCCAGCTCGGCTTCGTCGCTCATCGGGCTCCTGGGGCGGTGGTGGCGGTCGGTTCGGCGGGCGCGAGGCGCTGGTGGACCAGGTCCAGCAGCGCGTCGTCGCGGACCTTGGTGGCGCTCGAGGTCATCGGCACCTCGTCGGCGGCGAAGAACAGGACGCGCTTGGGGACCTTGTAGGCGGCGACCCGCCCACGCAGGAAGCGCTGGATGTCGGCCTCGGTCGCGGTCTCGCCGTCCCGGCAGACGATGCACGCCACCACGATCTGGTCGAGGCGCCGGTCGTCGACGCCGACCACCCGGCTCAGCTTCACCGGGGGGCACGCTCGCAGCGCCACCTCGATCTCGGCGGGCGACACGTTGGCCCCGCCGGTCTTGATCATCTCGGTCCGCCGCCCGGTCCAGTGGACGATGCCCTCGGCGTCGACGTGGCCGGCGTCGCCGGTGCGGAAGAACCCGTCGGCGTCGAAGCACTCCTCTGCGGGCCGACCGAGGTAGCCGAGCATCCGGGTCGCCCCGGCGACGGCCAGCTCCCCCGCCTGGTCGACGCCGAGGACGGCCCCAGAGTCGGGATCGATCACGCGCAGCGACGTGCCGGGGAGCAGCCGGCCGTTGCCCACCTTCATCTGCTCCCTCGACTCGCGGCACCCGTAGCCCGAGACGAACGAGCACGTCTCCGAGAGGCCGTAGCCGACCGGCATGATCCAGCACGGATCGGGGTCGACCGTGGGGTGGCGGGCGTAGGCGCCCTTTCCGTAGGCGCACCGGATCGACGAGAGGTCGGTGCCGGCCCAGCCGGGGTGGTCGGCGAGGGCGGCCGTCTGGTGCGGGAGCGTGTAGGGCTCGGTGACCCGCTCTCGCTCGAGGAGCCGGAGGGCCTCGCCGGCGTCGAAGACCTCCTGCGCGATCCACGTGCCGCCCGCGGCCAGCGTCGAGCCCACGGCGGTGTTGAGCCCGGCGGTCCAGAAGATCGGCAGCGGCGTGTACAGGCGCGTCCGCTCGTCGCGGCCGAACAGGCCCGCCTGGAGCCAGAACTGCAGGCACGGCGACCGGTGGCCGTGGAGCATGCCCTTGGGCTCGCTGGTGGTCCCCGAGCTGAAGATCGCCAGCGCCGGGTCATCGGGTGCCACCGCCGCCATCCGGGCGTCGAGCTCCTCGGCCGCGACCGCCTCCCCGGCGGCGAGCAGCTCGTCCCACGACGCCTCGCCGAGGACGGCGACCGACCGGACGTGGTCGAGCCGGTGGCGAACCGCGGCGACGTCGTCGCCGAAGCGCCGACCCCGCAGCTCGGCCTGGGTCAGCACCGCGACGGCACCCCCGATGCGCAGCAGGTCGCCGAGCTCGGGCCGCGGCGAGAAGGTCGAGGTCGGCGCGGCCACCGCGCCCACCATGGCGGCGCCGAAGAGGGCGGCCAGCGCTTCGGGGCGGTTGGCCATCACGATCGCCACGGCCTCGCCGGGCTCGACACCCGCGGCCACCAGGGCCGCGGCCACCCGCCGGGCCTCGCGCCCCAGGTCGTCGTAGGTCCACCGCACGGTCTCGCCGTCGCGCAGGGCGTCGTCGAAGACGACCGCCTCGTTGGGCCCGAAGCGATCGACGACCTCGGCGAGGAACCCACCCATGGTCAGCGCGCCGATGCCCTCGACCTCGTCGAGCGCCGGGCCGGCGAAGGTGGTCATCGGGCGGCCCCGATCGCGGCGCCACCGTGGTCGAAGAGCCCCACGAACCCGTCCGCGGCGATCGCCTCGGCCAGCTCGGCGGCCGTGCGATCGACCCCGGCCGGCAGGCGCAGCGCCGGCTGGACCATCCGCACGAGCACCGAGACGTCGTACTCGTCGCAGACGCCTGCCGCCCCGTGGAGCTGCTGGCCGGTGCGCAGCACGGCGCGAGCGGTCTCGAGCGCGTGCAGCCGCAGGGCGAGCACGTCGGCCCGGGACTGCTCGCCCGCCTGGTCGAGGCGCCAGAGGGTGAAGCCCGCCAGCTCCCGCAGGCCGGCCACCGCCACCGCGGCATCGGCCAGCTGGAACTGGACCGCCTGGAACGCGGCGATCGGCTTGCCGAACTGGACGCGGCCGCTGACGTGCTCGACGGTGAGCGCGACCGCTCGGTCGAGCGTCCCGAGCACCGTCCAGGCCACCAGCACCTGGTGGAGCAGCAGGTCGACGAGCGGCGGGCGGCCATCGCCCTCCATCGTCAGGTCGCCGACGAAGGGCCCCAGCCGGGTGCCGAGCCCGCGCGCCGCCGCCGTGGCGATGCCGCCGGCCGTCCCGTCGAGGGTCCCCACTCGCCAGCCGTCGATCAGGTCGGCGTGGTCGACCCGAGGCACCTCGGCCGGCACCGCGGCGGTCGGGCGACCGTCGTCGTCGCGCACCAGGTCGGCGGCGAGCGGGTGCGGCAGGGCGACGCGCCCGGCTGCCTCGCACAGCGCGGCGGCCGCCGCCAGCGAGACCGGATCGCGGCGGGGATCGAGGTCATCGACGCCGAGCGCCGCCAGCACCGGGACCACCTCGGCTCGCCGCACGCCCGCGTCGGCCTCGGCCCGTCGTGCCAGATCGACGCCCCCGAGCGCGGCGAACGCCTTCCCCGCGGCCTCGGCCAGCTCGACCGCCTCGTCGGGGAGGACCGGATCCACCTACACCGGCTCCCCGCGCAGGAGGGCCTTGGCCACGATCATCCGCTGCACCTCGATCGTGCCGCTCGCCACGGTGGCAGCCTGCGCGTAGCGCCAGTGGTCCTCGACGGCGCCGTGGACCGGGGCCTCCGCCTTCGCCTCGAGCGCCCGGTGCTCGACCGCCGAGAACAGCACCTCGGCCACCGACTGGTCGCACTGGGTCACGGCGATGCGGGCCGCGGAGGCGATGACGTCGGGGACGCCCCCGGTCTCCTGGGCGTGCACCGTGCGGTAGGCGAGCAGCCGCGCCACCCGCACCTGCACCAGCGCCCGAGCCCAGGCGGCGTGGAGGGGCGCAGGCAGATCGTCCCAGTGCGGCGCCAGCTCGGCCCCGAGGGCGGACAGCAGCCGCTCGCACCGGGCATAGCGGGCGATGCCGACGCGCTCGTGGGCCAGGGCCGTCTTGATGACCGACCAGCCACCGCCCAGCTCACCCAGCACCGCCTCCGGGCCGGCGGGCACGTCGTCGAAGAACACCTCGTTGAGGTGGTGGGGCCCGAGCATCGAGCGGATGGGCCGCACCTCGATGCCGGGCGAGTCCATCGGGACGAGGAACATGGTGATGCCCTCGTGGCGCTCGCCCCCGCCGACGCGCGCGGCGAGGATGCACCACTGGGCCATCCCGGCGTAGGACGTCCAGATCTTCTGGCCGCTGATCCGCCACCCATCGGCACCGGAGGGGTCGCCCACGGGCTCGGCCCGAGTGCGGAGCGAGGCGAGGTCCGAGCCGGCCTCCGGCTCGCTGAACCCCTGGCACCAGATCACCTCGCCCGCCGCGATCGGCGGCAGGTGACGGGCCTTCTGCTCGTCGGTCCCATACGCCATCAGCGCCGGACCCACCCAGTTGAGGCCCATGTACTGCGCGCCCCGCGGCTCGTGGTGCGCCCACATCTCCTCGCGGACCACGGTCTGGTCCCAGAGCGAGCCGCCGCCCCCGCCGTGGTCCACGGGCCACGCCAGCGTGAGCAGTCCCTCGGCCGCGAGCAGGCGGCAGAACGCCTGGGTGGCCGCGAGGTCGGCGGGATCATCGGTGAACGCGCCGAGGAAGCCCTCGTCGAAGTGGGCCGAGACGAGGGCGCGCAGCCGGGCTCGCAGCGCGGTCGCCTCTGCCCCCAGATCGAAGTCCATCCCTGCTCCCCCGAAAGTTGACACGGATGTTAGTCAAGATCCGTGACGAGCGTTCCCGGCGCGGCAGCGCCCATCGATTCGGTGGCTCGCGTCCTCGACGATGCCCTCGCGAGCAACCCCCACCACGAGGCCCTCGTCACCCGCTCGGCCCGCCTGTCCTACGCCGAGCTCGACCGCCTCGCCCACCGCGCGGCGTTCGCCTTGCGGTCGCTCGGGGTCGCCGCCGGCGACCGCATCGGCGCATCGCTGCCCAACGAGGCCGACGTGGTGGTCGCCTTCCACGGCGCCATGCGGCTCGGCGCCACCTGGGTCGGGGTGAACCGCGCCCTCGCCGCACCCGAGAAGCGCTTCCTGCTCGCCGACTGCGGTGCGACCCTCCTCCTGAGCGACGACGACGTGGACGATGTCGGGGTGCGGGTCGTCGACCTGGCCACCTGGCGCGCCGCCGTCGACGCCGCTCCCGATGGCGCGTGGACGGGCCCCGACGTGGACCCGGATGCACCCGCCGGCATCGCCTACACGAGCGGGACCACCGGTCACCCGAAGGGCGCAGTGCACAGCCAGCGCAACCTGCTGCTGCCCGGGGCGGTGCTGGTGGAGAGCCGGGGCTACGGCCCCGAGCTCCGCAAGGGCGACTGCTTCCCGTTCACCATCCTCAACATGGCGGTGCTCACCACGCTGCTCGTGTCACAGGCCGGCGGCACGTCGATCGTGATGGATCGGATCGACGCCGAGGGTGTGGCCGAGTGGATCCGCGCCGAGCGGATCACCACCTGGAACGGTCCCCCCGCCCTCCTGCACAGCCTGACCTCGATGGGCTCGATCGCCGCCGCGGACCTGGCTTCCCTCGACGAGGTGTGGACCGGCGGGGCCGACTGCCCCGAGGCCATCCGCGCCGGGTTCCGGGCCAAGTTCGGCCTGCCCGTGCTCGCCACCTACGGCTTGTCGGAGGCGCCCACCGTCGTCGCCATCGACCACCGGTCCGGCACCGACCACCGCCCGGGGGCCTCGGGCCGGCCGCTCCCCCACCTGCGCGTCCGGGTCGCGGGCGAGGGTGGCGAGACCCTGCCCACCGGCGAGACCGGCCAGCTCTGCATCTCGGCGGCAGACGGGCGCTACACGCCGATGCTCGGCTACTGGGGGCGGCCCGAGGCGACCGCGGAGGCGCTGGTGGACGGCGAGCTGCGCACCGGCGACGTCGGCCTGCTCGACGAGGACGGCTTCCTGCACGTCCGCGATCGGCTCTCCCTGCTGATCATCCGCGGCGGCGCCAACGTGTACCCCGCTGAGGTGGAGCGGGTGTTCGCCGAGATCGACGGCGTGGCGGCCAGCGCGGTGGTCGGTGTGCCCGACGAGCGCCTCGGCGAGCGGGTGGTCGCCCTGGTCGAGCCCGAAGGCGACGTGGACCTCGACCTCGACGACGTGCGAGCGCACCTCGCCGCGAACCTGGCGAAGTACAAGGTGCCCGAGCGCATCGTCCTGGTCGATGCCTTCCCCCGCAACGCCATGGGCAAGGTCGTCCGCAAGGACCTCCCCGCCCTGCTCGGGTGATCTCAGGCGGCGAGCGGGAGGGCGAGCTCGCCGGGGACCGTTGCGGCGGCCCTCCGCTCGCGACGGCGGCATCGGGGCGCGATCACGCCCTCGGCGCTGGCGGTGGCGTGGGCCCAGGTGATGGTGAGCCCGATGGCCACCGCGGTGATCGCCCATCCGCTCACCTGCTTGGCCGCCACGAAGTGCGCGAGCGGCAGGGTCTTCAGCAGCACGAACGTGGTGGCGGCGGTGGCGAGGTTCACGCTCCCCCACAGCACCGTGAGCCGGCGCATCAGCCGCCGCACGCTGGGGAGGTCGGCCTGCTCGGGCGTGATCTCCCAGAAGTCGTGGGCGATGCGCCCGATGAGGGGGCGCCCGGTGAGCAGCGACCCGAAGAAGACCAGGCCGGCGAGCGTCGTGCCGATCACCGGCTGGGCGAAGTACACGAAGGTGCTGCCGCTGCCCACGGCGATCGCCGTGCGGACGGTGAGGCCGAGCGACGCGAGCAGCAGGACCCCGGTGACCTCCTGGCGGCGCAGCACCCGGCGGAGCACGCAGCCGTAGGTCCAGGCGATGGCCACCGCGTAGGCGACGCCGATGCTCGTGGTGGCCAGCGCCACCCAGAAGAGCGCGGTGGGGAGGAAGGACGCTTCGACGAGGCGGGGGCCGCCGCGCCGGGCGACCGACGCCACGATCGAGCGACGGGAGAGCTCCGGCAGCGCCGGCGGTCCGTCCAGGTCCGATCGCGGGGTCACGGACGTCCCGATCGGCCGGGCGGGCGCCGCGTGAAGGGCGACGCCCGAGAATGGGTCAGGTGGCCCGGAGGGTGCCCCCGTCGACCTCGAGGGTCGCGCCGGTGACCCAGCTCGCCGCGTCGCTGGCGAGGAAGGCGACGGCGCTCGCCACCTCGGCCGGCTCGCCGAAGCGACCGGCGGCGACGCGGTGGCGGGCGAGCTGCTTGGCCATCACGTCCTCCACGCTCGCGCCGGCGCGTGCGGCAGAGGCCGAGGCGTTCTCGGCGATCAGCTCGGTGAGGGTGATGCCGGGCACGACGCACGAGCTGAGGACCCCATCGGCGGCATGGGCCTGCGACAGCGCCGTCGACCAGTTCAGCAGGGCCGCCTTGGCCGCCGAGTAGGGCGCGAAGAGCACGTCGGGCTCGCGGCCGCTCACCGAGGCCACGTGCACGAGCCGCCCCCAGCCGGCGTCGACCATCGTCGGGACGCACGCCCGGGCCAGGCGGACCGCGGCGTGGAAGTTGAGCTCGAAGGCGCGGTGCCAGTGCTCGTCGGTGAGGTCGTCGAAGCGGACCGGCTCGGCGCCGCCGGCGTTGTTCACGAGCACGTCGAGCCGCTCGAACCGGTCGAGGCACGCCGCGACGATCGCGCCAGCGGCTGCGGGGTCGGTGACGTCGGCCGCGAACGGCACGCCCGGGCCGTCGCTCCCCGAGCGGGACACCGCGAGCACCGAGGCGCCCTCGTCGGCCAGCCGCGCCGCGATGGCCCGACCGATCCCGCGGCTGGCGCCGGTGACGATCGCGGCTCGGCCGTCCAGCCCCAGGTCCATCGATCTGACAGTAGCGTCAGGTTCCGTGGAGGCGAGCGAGTTCCAGGGGCGCATCGGCAGGTACCACCACGAGAGCGAGGCCTGGTGGCCGCCCGACCCCCGACCACCGCAGGGCGCGCCGAACGTGCTGGTGATCGTCCTCGACGACGTCGGCTACGCCCAGCTCGGCTGCTTCGGCTCCGACATCGACACGCCGACCTTCGACCGCCTCGCCGCAGGAGGCCTCCGCTACGCCAACTTCCACACCACCGCCCTCTGCTCGCCCACCCGGGCGTGCGTGCTCACCGGTCGCAACCACCACCGCGTCGGGATGGGTCGCATCGTCGACCTCGCCACGGGCTTCCCCGGCTACGACGCCCGCATCGCCGACTCGTGCGCCATGGCCCCGGCGATGCTCACGCCGCACGGCTACGCGGCGTGGGCGGTCGGCAAGTGGCACCTCACCCCCGAGGACGAGGAGCACCTCGGCGCCACGCGGGCGCGCTGGCCGCTCGGCAAGGGCTTCGAGCGCTGGTACGGCTTCTTCCCCGGCGAGACCCACCAGTTCGTGCCGGCCCTCCACCACGACAACCACGCGGTCGACCCGCCGGGCACCTACGAGGACGGCTACCACCTGACCACCGACCTGGTCGACCGATCGATCGAGTACGTGGAGGACCTGCGCAACGTCGACGTCGACAAGCCCTGGTTCCTCTACCTCGCGCCGGGCGCCTGCCACTCGCCGCACCAGACGCCGCCGGGCTGGATCGAGCGCTACGCCGGCCGCTTCGATCAGGGGTGGGACGAGTGGCGGACCGCGGCGCTGGCGAAGCAGAAGGCCGAGGGGTTGCTGCCCGAGCACGCCGAACTGTCGCCCCGCCCGGACTGGGTGCCGGCCTGGGCCGACCTCTCCGACCAGGAGCGCCGGGTGTACGCCCGCTACATGGAGGCCTTCGCCGCGTTCCTCACCCACACGGACCACGAGGTGGGCCGGCTCATCGACCGCCTGGCGGCCCTGGGCGAGCTCGACGACACCCTCGTCGTGCTGCTCTCCGACAACGGGGCGTCGTCCGAGGGCGGTCCCACCGGCTCGCTCAACGACGCCCGGGTGTGGAACGCCCTGCCGCGGACCGCGGAGGAGGCCGACGAGCGGCTCGACGAGATCGGCGGGCCCCGGATCCACAACAACTACCCGTGGGGGTGGACCGTGGCCGGCAACACCCCGTTCCGCCGGTGGAAGCGCGAGACCCACGAGGGCGGGGTGGCCGACCCGCTGATCGTCCACTGGCCCAACGGCATCCCCACCTCGGCCCGGGGCACGGTGCGCCACCAGTACGTCCACGCCATCGACGTGCTGCCCACGCTCCTCGACGCGATCGGCCTCGACGCGCCCGAGGCCGTGGGCGGCGTGGCCCAGGTCCCGCTCGACGGCGTGTCGTTCGCCTCGACGTTCGCCTCCGACGACGCGCCCGAGGTCCACACCGTGCAGTACTCCGAGATGCTCGGGTGCCGGGCGATGTACCGCGACGGGATGAAGGCCGTGACCTACCACGAGGTGCAGGTCGACGAGCCCGGCCTGGAGCACGCGCCGTGGGAGCTCTACGACCTGCGGGCCGACCCGTCCGAGTGCCACGACCTCGCCGGCGAGCGGCCCGACGAGCTGGCCGAGCTGATCGACCTCTGGTGGTCCGAGGCCGAGCGCCACCAGGTGCTGCCCCTCGACAACCGGCCCTTCTCCGAGCTGGTGTTCCAGCGCGAGGCGTCGGTGCGGCCCCGGAACCGCTACCGCTACTTCCCCGGCCGGGCCCCGGTGCCCGAGTCGGTGGCGGTCAACACCCGGGCCCGAGCGCACGCGATCACCGCCCACGTCACGGTCGCCGACGACCACACCGGGGCGGTCGAGGGCGTGCTCGCCGTGCAGGGCTCGGTGCTCGGCGGGTGGTCGTTCCACCTGCTCGCCGGCACGTCCCCGGATGCACCGAGCCGCCTGGTCTACGTGCACAACCTCGCCGGGTGGCGCCTCTACCGGGTGGAGGCCGAGGTGCCGCCGCTCGGTGCGGGCGACCACGCGCTGGGCTTCTCGTTCGACCCGCCGCACGCCCGGCTGCTCGTGGACGGCGTGGTGGTGGGCGAGGGCGAGGTCCGCCGCACGGTGTGGAGCCGCTTCTCGCTCACCGGCGCCGGGCTCACCGCCGGCTGGTCGCCCGACTTCTCCCCCGCGGACGAGGACTACCGCGGCCGCTTCGCCTTCACGGCCACCCTCCACCACGTCGACATCGACGTCCCCGGCGACCCCGTGGTCGACGCCGATGCCGAGGCCGACGCCATCATCGCCAGCCAGTAGCCGCCCCACCCACCGACCGACGCGCCGGGCGCGGTGCACTTCTCCTCACCCCATGCGCAAACGTGCACACCCCCGGCCTGGCTGGCGCTACTCGGTGCGGCCGAGCTCCTTCGCCGCCTTGGGGACGAAGCGCTCGGGGGCGAAGGGGCCGGCCTCGACCGACGACAGCCGCACCTCGGGGAGGCGCACGTTCGGCGCGAGCGAGTCGAGCCACACCACCGCGGCGCCCACCTCCGCCACGCCCATCGTGTGCATGGGGAAGCGCACGTCGTCGAGCATCGGCGTCTCGGTCGGCCCGACCGTCAGCACGTGGACCCCGATGCCGTCGCGCTCCACCTCCTGGGCCAGCGCACCGGCGAACGCCTTGAGCCCGGCCTTCGACGCCGAGTACGCCGCCCGACCCGGGTGCGGCGCGTGCGCCGAGCTCGACGACACGAACACGAACCGGCCGCCCTCGCCCATGTGGGGCAGCGCGGCGTGGGCGACGACGTACGCCGAGGTGAGGTTGGTGCGGACGATCCGCTCGAACTCGTCGAGCGACTCCTTGCGCACGAACGTGCCGCCCATCGTCCCGGCGGCGTGGACGACGAGGTCGACCCACCCGCTCGGCTCGGCCGCGCCCTCGACGACCGCGGCGAACGAGGCGGGGTCGGCGGCGTCGCCGGCGCACCAGCGAGCGCCGACCTGCTCGGCGGCGTCGGCGAGCGGCCCCTCGCGTCGGGCGGTGAGCACCACGTCGTAGCCGGCGTCGACGAGCTGGCGCCCGACCTCGAGGCCGATGCCGCTGCTGCCCCCGGTGACGATGGCGACCCTGCGCTGGTCCACGGCCGGCAACCTACGACGGCGAGGCCGCGGGCGGCTCGGCGCCGGGGTCGGTCACGAGGAGGCGCTTGAGGAGCTTGCCGGTGGGAAACCGCGGCAGCTCCTCGAGGAAGCGGACCTCGGTCGGGCACTTGTAGTGGCTCAGGCGGTCGCGACAGAACTCGATCAGCTCGTCGCCGCCCACCGCCGCCCCGGGCACGAGCTGCACGAAGGCGCACACCCGTTCGCCCATCTCGGGGTCGGCCACGCCCAGCACGGCGACGTCGGCCACATCGGGGTGGCCGATCAGCACGTCCTCGGTCTCGCGGGGGTAGATGTTCACCCCGCCGCTGATGATCATGTGGCCGGCCCGGTCGGTCAGGTAGAGGTAGCCCTCCTCGTCGACCCGCCCCACGTCGCCGAGCCAGCTCCAGCCCCGGTCGTTCCACACGCCGGCAGTCTTGTCGGGGTCCTTGTGGTACTCGAAGCGGCGCGAGGTCTCGAACCAGATCTCGCCCTCCTCGCCCACCGGGACCTCGGCGCCGACGGGGTCGAGGACGTGGATGGCCCCGCTCATCGACCGCCCCACCGAGCCGGGGTGGGCGAGCCACTCCTCGGGTCCGATCTTGCAGAAGCCGATCCCCTCGGAGCCCGAGTAGTACTCGTGCACGATGGGGCCCACCCAGTCGATGAACGCCCGCTTCACCTCCACCGGGCACGGCGCGGCGGCGTGCACGACCATCCGCAGCGACGAGAGGTCGAACCGGGCCCGTTCCTCGGCCGGCAGCTTCAACAGCCGCACCATGTGGGTGGGCACCAGCTGCACGTGGGTCACCCGATACCGCTCGATCGCCTCCAGCAGACCGATCGGGTCGAACGCCTCCATCACCACCGTGGTCCCACCGAGCCGCTGCACGCCGGTGGACCAGCCGGCGGGGGCGGCGTGGTAGAGCGGCGCCGGGCAGAGGTAGGTGGTCTCGGCATCGAAGCCGAACATGGCGCCCAGCATCATCGTGAGGAACGAGGGCGTCCCGAGCGGTGCGGGCGAGAGCGGCGGGAGGATCCCCTTGGGCCGGCCCGTGGTGCCCGACGAGTAGAACATCCAG
>JAGQSL010000087.1 GCA_020439525.1 Acidimicrobiales bacterium
GATCGGTGGGATCGGTCGGGTCCGTCGGGTCGGTGGGCTGGTCGATCCAGTCGGTGACGGGCACCTGGTGCTGGTCGTACTGCCAGCCGGTGGTCTGGGTGGAGGTGAACGACGCCGCCCCGGAGTAGCCCCAGCCCACGCCGGTCCGGGCCTCCACGTAGACCGGCACCTCCTCGCCCGGCGTCATCGCCGGGATCGGCAGCTCGACGCTGCGCTCGTCGGCGTCAACGGTGACGTCGAAGCCGAGGTCGGAGAACACCCGGTAGCTGGTGATGCGCCGGCCCCCGTCGTCGGCCGGCGGCTGCCAGCTGACCCGGGCGCCGCCGGCGATCTCGGTCACCTGCACCGAGCGAGGCTCCGAGGCGGGACCGCCGGCACCCATCTCGAAGGTCCCGAGCGGCACCTCCTTGCGCACGAACCCGTCCTGCATCACGAGGGCCACCACCTCGCGGGTGCCGGGATCGGGACCGCCTGCCGGCGTGAAGCGCACCTGGCCCGAAGCGCCCGACGCCGTGCCGACGCCCGACTCGAACCGGTCGGTCCCGCCCACGCTGCGCTCGACGAAGAGCACCTCCTGCCCGTCGCGCGGGGTGACGGCGTAGTCGACGAGCACCTGGCGACCGGCCGAGGCCACCGAGCCGCGCAGGTCCACCGGCTCGAGCTTGCGGGAGAGGGCGACCTCCTTCACGGGCACGCTGTCGGGCGAGGACTCGAGCCGCCAGGTGCCGGGCTGGGGGTCGGCCACGAAGAAGAAGCGGTTGTTCGGCCCGGTGGAGACGATCGACCCGTCGGTGGGGTCGGCGTCGTCCACCCCGTTCGCCCCGTAGAGCGTGCCGTCGGGGGCCATGAGGGTCACGTCCGGCGCCGGATCGTCGGGCTCGAGCGCCGAGCCGAACCCGGTGGCGGTCACGCCGAGGACCTCCTCGCCGGCCGCGACCTCGAACTCGGAGAACTCGACCTCGGCCGAGCGGCCCACCCCGCCGGCCCCGGCCCGCGAGCGAGCCGACGCCGCGCTCGCCTCAGCCGCCACGTTCGGGATCAGCGGGCTGTCGGTCGGGTTGACCCCCTCCACGATGTAGCGGGTGTAGTCGCAGGTCTCCCGGATCCCGCCGTTGCGCCAGTAGATGCCCACGCCGGTGCAGCCGAAGAGGGGGATCTGCCCGAACGCGGTGGCCCCGATGTCGGAGATGTAGGCGTCCGCGGAGGCCACGTTGATCCCGAAGATCTGGGCGGCCACCCACCCGTGGGCCTGGGCGTGCCACCCGGTGAGGGGCAGGCCGGTCTGGGGGTTGGTCAGGTTGAAGCCCGCCCCGCTCGCGTTGAAGATCGCCCCCTCGATGCCGCCCTCCACCGACAGCACGTTGTTCATCACCTCGATGCCCACCGAGCCACCGAAGCCGACGTAGCCGTTCGACTGGAAGATCGACACGAACTCGCCGCCCACGGGCAGGTCGAACAGCCGCACCGATCCACCCGACGCGAAGTAGATGTAGTCGGCCTCGTAGTCGTTCGGGCTCTCGCCGGGCCCGAGCGGGGGGCCCTCGCCGGCGGCCACCCAGCCCTCGACCGAGGCGATGTCCACGGCGCCGGTGCCGAGCGACAGGCCGATCGAGCCGTTGGCGTGGAAGGGCGTCAGCCCGAAGCCGATGCCGAGCGACTCGAGCCACACGGCCGGGTAGACGGGGATGCCGACGCCGAAGTCGATCCACCCCTGGGCGTCTACGAGCACGCCGTCACGGACCTCGATCGACACGTCGATCGCCGGCGCCGCGTCGGTGGGCAGCTCCATGGCGAGCCGCCCGGCCCACAGGCTCACGCCGTTGCCCGGGCAGTAGTCCGCCGTCGCCGCCGACGAGCAGTAGACGAGGTACGCCGCCTTGAGCGGGAACCAGCTCATCCGGGCGTTGCCACCGGCCGGCGGCGACTGGCCCGGCGACCCGTCCGGCTCGCCGTCGCCGTCGAGGTCGAAGCCGATCGCGCCGGAGATGAGCTTGCCCCGCAGGAACTCGGTGCCCACCACGAACGAGGGCCCGTTCTGGCCGATCTGCATGGCCAGCGACGCCGACCAGCGCTGCTCCACGCTGTCGAACGAGGCGCTCACCCGGCCCAGCGGGATGGCGTCGAACAGCTTCACCGCACCGAGCGTGAAGCTGCCCGCGGTGATGCGCCCGTCGGACATCGTCATCGAGACCTGGACCTCGCCGCCCGGGCCGCTGCTGCCACCGGGCGGGATGCCCTGGCCGAAGTGGCCGCCGCGCCCGCCCGAGCCGCCGGTGGGCGGGAAGGTGATGCCCAGCCCGACGCTGAAGCGGACCCGCCCCGGGGTGGACCCGTCGATGGCGAGCTCGAGCTCGTCGAGGCGGAACAGGTCGAACAGCTTGATCCCCGACAGGTCGAGCGAGCCGCCGACGAGGCGCCCGTCGTCCATGATCAGCGACCCGCCCCCGCCCGCCGGCGGGTTGTCGCCGCTGTTCAGCACGACCGTGAGCCCGTACTCGGTGGTGCCCGTCGCGGTCGCGCCGATCGCCACGCGCAGCCGGTGGAGCTGGATCGGGCCGATCGGCACCTGCTGGAGCTCGATCTGGCCACCGGTCAGGCGCCCGTCGTCGAACACGAACGAGCCGCTGGCCCCGCTCGTGCCGTCCGGATCTTGGAGGCGGCCGCTGAAGGTCAGCTGGCCCGGGCGCTTGGCGATCCGCACCGCCTCGAGCGTCTTGAAGTCGCCGAGCGGGAGGCAGGCGAGGGTCAGGTCGAAGCCGACCAGGTCACCGTCGCCGAAGAGGAGCTGGCCGCGAGCGGCGAAGGTGTCGCCGTTGGCCCGCACGGTGGCCGCCGCCGTGAACTGGGAGAAGCTCCCGTTCCCGCGCGGCACCCCACCCGGCACGTTCGAGTCGTTCGGGGTCGCGCTGCACGAGTGGTTCGCGCCGGCGCTGACCGACCCGGTGCTGCCGCTGCTGAGCGCCCGCCCGAAGTACGACAGCTCGAGGTCCTCGAGCACGAACAGGTCGCCGAAGCGCACCTCGGTGGCGGTGAGCGAACCGCCGGTGATCGTGCCGTCGTCCACCAGGAGGTCGCCGGCCAGCGTCGCGTCGGGCCCGTCCTGCACGACCGTCGCGCCGAAGGCGTAGGCCGTCGAGCTCTGGGTGCGGTCGTAGGTGAGCGACAGGTTCGCCAGCTTGAGCAGGTCGCCCACCTCGATGCCGGCCACGTCGACGTCGAGCGACTGGAGCTGGCGGTCGCGGATCGAGAACGCCACGCTGGCGCTCGACCCCGATCCGGGGTTGGCCGGGTTCTGGGCGGTGGCGCTGCCGGCGAAGGTGATCGTCCGGCCCTGGGCGCCGACCGTGCTCGAGTAGGCCAGCGAGACCGAGTCGAGGATCACCAGGTCGGCGAACTTGAGGTCGCTCCCGCAGAACCGGCCCTCGGTGATGTTGCCCTCGTCGATGCGCAGCCGCCCGGCGAGCGAGGTGGTGTCGCCGTCGCGGCTGCGCACCGTGGCGCTCGCCGCGTAGCGCACGCCGGCGCCGGCGGTGTCGGCCACGCCGCACACCGCCGGACCGGGCGCGTCGGCCGGGCCCACGGTGAGGGTGAGGCTCGACAGGTCGAGCGGGCCGAGCTGCAGGTTGCTGAGCTGCAGGCTCCCCGCCGACACCCGACCGTCGGTGAACTGCACCGAGCCGCCGAACGTCGAGGTGCCGTCCTGGTCGGTGACGCTGCCCGATGCCGACCACGTGCGGCCCTGCTCGTAGTCGAGCTGGAACGAGTCGATGCGGAACAGCTCGCCGATCGGTGCGTTGCCGAGCCGGAGGGATGCGTCGGTGAGCACGCCGCGGCGGAACGCCATCGACCCCTGGGTGGTGACGGGCGAGCCCTCTCCGAAGGCGACGACCGCCGACGTGCTCCACACGGTCGAGTCGCCGCGGTCCGATGCGGTGATGGTGAGCGACGTGATGCGCACCAGCTCGGCGATCGACAGGTTCCGCAGCCCGATCGACCCCGAGATCGCCCGACCGTCGGCCAGGACCAGGCTGCCGGTGACCGACGTCGTCGCCCCACCGCCCACGCTGAGCGACGCCGACACCGACCAGCTGGCGCTGGCCCCGTTGGCCCGGGCGCCCACGAGGCGCAGGTCCTGCAGGTGGAACAGCCCGCCCCACCGCACGTCGTCGGCCGTCACCAGCCCCGACCGGAACGTGCCATCGGGGGCGAGCTGCACCTCGACGTCGGCGCGGGGTCGCGAGCCGTCGGGCGAGGCGACGGTGCCCGCGCCGGCCCAGCGCTCGGCGCCGTCGGGCAGCCGCTGGAAGCTGACGGCGAGGTCTTCGACCATCACCAGCTCGCCCGCCGAGAACCGGGGCACCGCGAGCGAGGCCTGCGTGAGCGCGCCGTCGACGAAGGTGGCCCGGCCGCTCACGTCGGCGACGACGCTGCGGTCGTCGGGCGCGGTGACCTCGGCGTCGATCGACCAGCGGGTGGCGTCGTCGGTCCGGTCGAAGAGGAACGCGAAGTCCTCGAGCACCACCGGCCCGAGCGGGAGGTCGCCGATCCGCAGCGACGCCAGGTCGAGCTGGCCGGTGGCCCCGAACGCCAGCTCGCCGTCGAGCGTGGTGGTGCCGCCGCCGTGCATCGCGTCGCCGGAGATGGAGAACGACCGATCGGCCCGGCCGTCGAAGCGGCCCCCGCCGTCGTAGGCCACCGACACGTCCTCCAGCCGCACGGTCGACGAGATCGGGATCCGATCCGCGGTGAGCTCGAAGGTGGCGACGCCGCCGTCGACGAGGACCAGGGAGCCCCCGAAGGCGGTCGGCCCTCCACCCCGGGCGTCGATGGTGCCGGCGAGCTCGAGCGTCGAGCGCGACAGCTCGACGGACTCGTCGCGGCCGCCCTCCAGCGCCACCTCGTAGGGGGAGCTCTGGGCGAAGACCGCCTCGAAGTCGCGCACCGAGATCAGGTCCGCCACCTCGAGTCGGGCGACCCGGAGCTCGGCGCCGACGAGCCGCCGGCCGGCGAACGCCACGCAGCCCGACACGGCACTGCCGCGCACCGAGCCGCTCAGGGCGAGCACCGCGGCGTCGCGGCCGTCGACCCCCGAGCAGGAGCCCGGCCCGGCGCCGGTGCGGTCGAAGGTGGCGACCAGGTCGTCGACGGTGAGCATCCCGGCCAGCGGCAGGCGGTCCATCTGGAGGGTGAGCCGCTCGACCTCGCCGTCGTCGAGGAGCACCTCGAACGAGGCGGCGGGCCCGGCCTCCGTGCCGTCGCCCGCGGAGACCACCGTGCCCGACCCGTTGAGCCGGGCCGACGACCCCTGCTGGAGGTAGCCGACCGAGACGTCCTCCAGGTAGGCGAGGCCGGGCACCTCGAGGTGGGGGATCACGAGGTCGAGCTGAGCCAGCTCGCCGTCGAGCAGGCGGGCGCCGCCCGAGAAGCTCTCGACGGTGGCGACGGGTGCGCGGCCCGACTCCACGGCCGGGCCGCGCACCGTCCCCGCCACCGAGAAGCGCGTCTCGCGCGTCTCGCTGGATCCGTTGCGGTCGAGGGTGAGGACGAAGGTGTCGAGCAGCGAGGGCCCGAGCGGGAGGTGCTGGGCGGTGAGCTCGGCGGCCACGAGCACGCCGTCGTCGAAGCCGAGCGAGCCGGTGATCGCCGACGGCTCGCTGCCCGGCAGCGTCCCGGCCACCTCGCCGCTCGCGCTCCACCGCCCCTGCGACCGCAGCCACGAGACCTGCAGGCCGTCGATCAGCAGCAGGTCGCCGATGGGGATCTCGGCGAACCGCAGGCTGCCAGCGGTGATGGCGCCGACGTCGTCGAAGGTGAGCGTCCCGGTGCCCGACGGCCGGCCCTCGAGGGCGTCGCCCACCAGCTCGGCGGTCAGCCCGAAGGTCCGGCCGGCCGAGTAGCTCATCCGGAGGTCGAAGGTGGCGAAGGCGCCGAGGTCGACGTGGTCGATCTCGAAGGTGGCCGCCGCCACCCGGCCGTCGTCGAGGTCGACGGTGCCGCCCACGTCGACGCGCGGCTGGTCGAGGAAGCCGTCGACGATCCAGGTGTCGGTCCGCGCGTCGTGGTCGATGGTCAGCCCGCCGACGGGCAGCCACCCGCCGGCCTCGGCCACCGTCGGGGTCGTGAGGTCGCCGGGCGCGAGGTCGCCGAGGCGAATGCGCCCGCCCTCGAGGACGCCGTCGACGAACGACACGTCGAGCTGCTGGAGCAGCGCGCCCACCGACGGGACGGTCGGCAGCGACCACCCGCTCGACCCCTTGGCGATGCGGATCGGGCCGGGCACGCCGCGGATCCCGAGGTCGAGCGGCCCGAGGTCGAGGCGGGAGCCGGCGCCGAGGCCACCGCTGCCGTCCTCCACCAGGCGCAGCTCCCGGGATCCGGCGGTCCCATCGAGGTCTGCGGTCCAGGCCTGGGTGGCGCCCGAGAACTGCAGGACGATGCCGTCGAGGTCGGCGAGGTCGCCCGCCCCGAAGCGGCCGAGCGTCACCGATCCCGAGGTCGGTCCCGCGGCGCCGAGGGCGATCTGCCCGGTGACCACCGTGCCGGCCCCCGGGGTCGGCGTGGCCAGCTGCCACCGGTTGAGGTCGGCGTAGGTCAGCGAGAGGCCCTCGACCCGGCCGAACTCGGCCACCGAGGTGCGGGTGAGCAGACCCGTCGGGTTGGCCATGTGGCCGTCGCCGCCGAGGTCGCCCGTGACCGGGGCGGACGCCCCGCCGAGCAGGCCGGGGAGGGCGACGTCGAACGACGCCCGCCAGTGCCCGTCGACCACGGTGAGCCGAGGCGCGCCGGCGAGGCCGACGCCGAAGAAGCGGTCGGTCGGGAGCTCGACGGGCGCCCCGAACGCCCAGGCGATGGGGCCGTTCGCCGTCCAGCGGGCCACCCGCGTCGGCAGGGCGACGTCGATCCCGACGTCGACGGGGCCGGTGCTCGTGAGGGTGGCTGGATCGGCCCCCAGGTCGAGCACGACGACCGAGCCGTCGCGGGGGCTGACGAGCACGTCGCCGATCGAGGGCATGGTGGCCGGATCGTCGGGATCGGGGTTCGCCGTGTAGGTGTCGTCCGGGCCCTCCTGCCAGCACCCGTCGACCGCCAGCCCGTCGACGTCGGGCACGTCGGCGCAGGGCGCCGGGCCGGCCTCGCGGACGACCCGGATGGCGGCGTCGTCGATCGCCAGGCTGGCGCCGGTCGAGGCACCGGTGAGCTTCTCAGTGGCGAACGCGCCCGAGAGCAGCCCGGTGGAGTCGGTGGCGAGCACCGTCACGTCGCTGCCCTCGGCGAGCTCCTGCACCAGCTCCACGTCGAGGGTGCCGTCGAGGTCGATGGTGCCGCGGGCGGTGACCGTCGGGGCGTCGGCGGGGTCGTCGACGGCGAGGTCGACCACCGCCTCGCCGCCGAGGGCGATGTCACCGGCGAGCACGACGCCACCGGCCGCGGGCACCTCGAGGATGCCGTCGAGGGCCATCGCGGCGGTGACGGTGGCGGCCTCCAGCGTGACCGTGGCACCGACCGGCACCGACCAGGTCCCCGAGGCGCCGACCGCCCCGTCCTCGACCACCGCGCCCCAACGGTAGCGCGGGTCGCCGAACGCCACGGCCGGGGCCGGGTGGTCGATCGCCCCCGTCGCCGCCACCGATCCGCCGCCGACCACGGCCACGAACGGCGACGACAGGTCGCCGCCGACGGCGACCGTCGTCTCGTAGGCCAGCAGCTCGCCCAGCGAGGCGGACTCGCTCACCTCGAGCGGCGCCTCCACCCAGAGCAGCGTGTCGAGCCCGGCGCTGAGGCGGCGCAGGTCGACCGGGGCCTCCACGGTGATCTGGTGCTCGCCGAGGGGCAGCCCACCCGGGATGCACGCGTGGTCGTCCACGTCGGGCAACCGCTCCCCCGCCAACGGCGACACCGACCCCACCACACCGATCGGCGCCCAGTTCCCCGCCTCACCCCACACCCCCGAGCCCACCGCACCCGTCCACACCACCGAACACCCCACCACCGCCGGGAACCGCACCCCCACCGGCCCCAACCCATCCACCACCGACCCACCCACCAACGCCCGAACCGTGTAGCTCCCCTGCGCGAACGGATCCGAGTCCACGAACTCGAACGTCGACCCATCCACCGACCCCACCACCACCGCACCACCCGGACCCGACCGCACCACCTCGAACCCCTCCGCCGACCCCGACGGCACCGGCCATCGCACCCCCACCCCCACCGGCACCCCGAAGTCATCCACCACCAACCCCGCCACCTCCACCCGATCCCCATCCGCCCACGCCACCGGCTCCACCGCGAGGCGCTGGAGCCGGATGCCGGTGGGACCGAAGGCGAGGCTCGCCCCGGCCGTCGGGCCCGACAACGAGAGCGTCGGGGTGGTGGACGACGGCGTCGTGGTGGCGATCAGCAGGACGTCGGTCCCCTCGGCGAGCTCCTGGGCGAGCACCACCTCCACGTCGCCGTCGAGGTCGCCCTGGTCGACGGTGAGCGCCGGGGCCGCCGGTGTCGAATCCACCCGGACCTGGACGGTGGAACCCGTCTTGGCCACCAGCTCGTCGAGCTGCGCCGATGCCCCCGCCTCGACCACGAACGTGCCGCCCAGCGTCAGCGGGCCCTCCACGACCGCGGCCCCGGCGAGCTCGACCGACGCATCGGCGAGCACCGACCACCCGCCGGTGGCCACCGTCCCGCCGGTCACCACCGCACCGGCGGCGACGTCGGGGTCGCGGTCCTCGTGCTCGAGCGCGCCGTCGACGACCAGCGACGCGTCGGCGTCCTTCAGGTTCACGAAGTCGACGACCAGGTCGCCGCCAACGTCGACCGCAGCGCCCTCGCCGACGAGCAGCCGGTCGATCCCGGCCGAGCCGACCGTCGAGAACGAGACGTCGGTCACGGGCTCGGTCCACCCGACGCCCAGCACCGCCCGATCGGTCTCCACCGAGCCGACCGAGGTGCCCGGCTCGTCCACCTCGACCAGCACGGCGTCGTCGCGCCCGCTGGCGATGCAGGCCCGGTCGTCGACCTGCGGGAGCCGGTAGCCGTCGGCGAGCGAGATCGACCCGGCGGTCCCGTACGGGGCCCAGTTCCGCTGGTCGGACCACCGGCCCGAGGTGTCGTCGCCGGCGGCGTGGGTCCACAGGATGGTGCAGCTCGTGTCGGCCGGGAACGGCACCCGGGCGGGCGCGAGCGCGGCGACCTCGTCGCCGAGGTCGTCGAGGGCCCGCACCACGTACTCGGCGGTGGGCACCGGGTCGCCATCGGTCCACTCGGTCGTGTCGCCGTCCACCACGTCGAGCTCGGTCGCCGTCCCGTCGACGACCCGATCGATGGCGTACGCGTCGGGCGGCCCGTTCGCCGGGGGCCAGAGCAGGGCGACCTCGACGGGCGCGCCCCCGGCGTCGGCCTCGACGCCGGCCACCTGGAGGGCGTCGCCGACGTCCCACCCGGGGCCGGCCGCCGGACCGGTGGACACCACGTGCACCCCGTCGTCGCGCACGTCGACGTCGAAGCGCTCCACGTCGACGAACTGGAAGTCGACGTACTCCAACTCGCCGGTGGTCGGCTTGGTCGGCGTCGGGAGGATGGTCAGGTCGACCTCGTCGGGCAGCGGGTTCCAGAGGTAGACGATCAGCCCGCCGTCGAGGGTCAGCTGCCCCTCGACCGTGCCCTCGGTGAAGGTGCCCGGGTCCACCCCGGCCACCGCGGCCGCGAGCGTGGCACCGGGGCGCACGTCGACGTCGCCGGTGAAGGTCGCCGCCCCGGCGGACGCCTCGTCGATGAGCCCCACCTCGAGGGCGCCGTCGACCGCCACGTCACCATCGATCGTCGCGCCGGCCACCGCCAGGGTGCCGGTGCGCCGCACGATCCACGGCGCCCCCACCCGCACGGCGCCGTTCGAGATGCGGTGGCGGGCCGGGCCCTCGGTGGTGGCCGCGTCGCCGTTGGGGTCGACGATCGTGCCGGCCACGTCCAGGGTCGACCCGCTGAGCACGTCGAGCTCGCGCACGGTCAGGTCGCCGTCGATCGGCACCGTCGTGCCCGTGTTGACGCGCAGCGACTCGAGCGCCCGCAGCCCGGCGAACGGGTCCGGCTTCCCGCCGGTGCGCAGCGCGGCACCGGGATCGTTCAGCTCGAGCTCGAACAGGGTGTCGATCGCCTCGTCGACCTCCAGCTCGCCCCGGAGCCGCACGTCCGCGTTGTTCCACTCGACGTCGCCGCCGCCCGGATCCACGTCGAGCAGGTCGGCGAGGCGGGCCTTCCCGTCGACGTCGACGACGGCGTCGTCCTCCTCGCGGGACCGGCCGAACGACCACTCGACATCGGCCTCGCTCGCGGCTCCGTTCACGTCGAACGACTGGGTGAGCAGCGTGGCCCCGCCGGGGCCGGCCTCGAGGCGGTTGGTCCCCTCGAAGCGGACGACCTCGGCATCGAGCACGTGACCGTCGCGACCGACGAGCGTCCGCTCGATCGCCGACGTGTACCGCAGCTGCTGCACCTCGATGCGGCCGCCCGAGAGCGTGGTCGTGGTGTCGGCCACGCCGGTGATGAACCCGGTGCGGTTCCCCGTGGTCAGGTCCTGGCCCCGGAGCACGCCGCCAAGCGTGAGCTCGCCGCCGCCGAAGATGGCGGCCGCCCGGGCGGCGGTGCCGTAGAGGATCGAGTCGTCGCCGATCGACAGCGAGCCCCCCGCCAGATCGAGGGTCTGGGCCTGGAGCGATCCCCCGAGGACCAGCTCGCCTCCGGTGGCGACGCGCAGGGTCGGCTGCCCCGACAGGCGACTGGTGGAGAAGCTCTTGGCCACCGCACCCGGCTGGCTCACCGTGATCGGCCAGTTGGTGATCGTCGGCGCGCAGGCGATGTCGTCGACCCCGGGCGCGCCCGCCTCGCCCGCGCCCACACCGACCGACGTCCAGTTGCCCGCGAGGTGCCACGACCCGTCGATCGCGCCCGTCCACACCCGCGTGCACCCGGCGGCGCCGACCGGGAAGGCGACGTCGAGGGGCCCGAGGACGTCGATGGCGGAGCCACCGGAGAGAGCGCGGACCTCGTAGCGGAAGCTGAGCGATCCGGCGGTGGCCACGCCGGTGTCCACCGCGCCCAGGTCGAACGGGCCGGCCGTGCCCACGACCGCGCCGTCGCGCACGATCTGGAAGCCGTCGACGCCCACCTCGGGCGCCGGCCACGAGAGGTGCACGGCCACCGGGTCGCCGAGCGGGTCGGTCTCGAGCCGGGACACGACCAGGCGGTCGTCGTCGGCCCACGCCGAGGCGGCCAGCGCGGGGAGGACCCCGGGCAGCACCACCGCGCCCACCACCACCGAGGCGGCGACCACCACGAGGCGCACGGTCCGCCACGACCGCCGTCGCACCTGCCGCACCCCGAGCGCCCGCTGCACGCCGGCGATCGCACCAGACGCGCGCTAACCACCCCGAAACGAGCGCGCCGGGGGCGTCGTAGGGTGAGCCCATGCCCGCCGGCCCCGGTCCGCGCACCACGCCGGCCGTCACGCGCGATCGCCTGCTCCCGCTGCTGCGAGAGCGGTTCGACCGGCGGATCATCGCCATCGCGGCCGGCGCCGGGTTCGGCAAGAGCACCCTGCTCGCCCAGGCCGTGGCCGAGAACGCCATCGAGCACCTGGGGGTCGACGCGCTCGTGCGGGTCGACGAGCGCGACCGCGCCGCCGAGCGCCTGTGCCGCCGGATCGGCGAGGCCCTCGACGCCCCCACCGCACTCGACGACCCGGCCGACCTCGTGGAGCTGATCTGGAGCCGCGCCCCCACCTCGGTCGCCGTGCTCATCGACGACGCCCACGTGCTGGGCGACGCACCCGAGCCGTGGGCCGTGCTCGACCACCTGCTCGTCCACCTCCCCCGCAACGGCCACCTGGTGGTCTGCGGTCGGCGGGCGCCGCGCCTGGCCCTGGCGAGCTGGCGGGCGAGGGAGGAGGCACTCGTGCTCGGCGAGGACGAGCTGCGCTTCGACGCCGACGAGCTCGCCCGCTTCGGCGCCCTCCACGACCTGGCCCCCGAACTGGTCGACGACCTCCCGCCCTGGCCGGCGCTCGCCGCCCTCACCGGCCGGATCGGCACGCGCGCCTCGATGGCGTTCCTCTGGGAGGAGGTGCTGGCCGACCTCGACGATCGCCGTCGCCGCCTGCTCGCCGCGGTCGCCCCGCTCGGGCTGCTCGACGACGAGCTGGTCGCGGCCCTCGGCGACGACCAGCTCGCGACGGTCGACGCGCTCGTGGAGGACCTCCCGCTCGTGGAGCGCGCCAGCGACGGCACCGCCCGCCTCCACGACCTGTGGGGCGAGGCCCTCGCCGCCGAGGGCGGTCCCGAGGTCGATCGCCTCCGCTGCGCCGCCGGCGACCTGCTCGCCGAGCGCGGCGACCTCGCCCTCGCCGCCGAGGCGTATGCCCTCGCCGATGCCCACGACCGCTTCGAGGGCCTCGTCCTGCGCGTGGCCCACCGCCCGTCGATGTGGACGGAGCTGGCCGAGATCGGGCGCATCCTCGACCTCCTCCCGGCGCCGTTGCGAGCCCGCCCGAGCGGCCGGTACCTCGAGGCGGCCCGCGCCTGGGCGTCCGACGAGCGGCTGGCGATCGCCCGGTTCCGCGCCGTGGCCGACGAGGCGGCGGCGGCGGGCGAGGGCGAGCTCGAGGCGCTGGCGCGCTGGCGGGTGCTCCAGTTCGAGGACCTCGACATCCCGGGCGGCCCGACCGAGTCGCCCATGCTCACCGCCCTGGTCGACGCCGACGTCCCCCTGGCCGGGTCGGTGCTGGCGTTCCTGGCCTCGCGGCGGGCGCAGACCGCCGGCGACGTGGAGGCCTCGATCGAGGCGCTCGCCGGCCTCGACCAGTTCGACGAGGACCAGCGGGCCAACGCCTACGCCATCCGCATGATCGACCTGGGACGCCCCGAGGCCGTGCCGGCCACCCTCGACAGCGTCCTCGAGGCCGGGCTCGACAACATCTACGAGGCGCAGGCCGTCTGGCTCCAGGGGGCGATCGACCCGACGGCCGCCTGGCCCATCGCCCGCACGATCGCCGACCGCCTCGACGGCGCCATGGTGACCCTGCGCACGTCGACGCTGTGCGTGCTCACCTCGATCGCCCTCGCCGCCGGCGACGAAGGCGCCGCGCAGGCCATGGCCGCCGAGGCCCGACGGCTGGCGCCGCTCGGACCGCGGACCATCGAGCTGTTCGCCGAGGTGGCTGCGGCGCTCGTGGACCTCTGCGTCGAGGGCGAGGCGCCAGCCATCGAGCGCCTCGGCGCCCTCCTCGACGACATCCCCCTCGGCCGCTGGCCCGAGCGCCCCTACCTGTACGCGCTGGCGGCCATCCGGGCCCTGGTCCCGGGCGGCGACGCCCTCGACGGCTGCTCGTTCGGGCCGTCGATGGCCACCGCCGTCGAGGCCGGCGCGGCCCTCGTCGCCCTCCGCGCCGGCGACGCCGGGCCGGCCTCGAGGCTGCGCTGGGACGCGCCCGACCTGCTCCGCGTGCACGTGCCCCCGCCGCTGCTCGTGGAGCTCGCCGTCGCCGTCGACGACCCCCGCGCCGCCGCCCTGCTCCCCACCATCGCGCACCTGCGTCGCTGGCTCGGCCGGGTCGTCGAGCGGGGCGCGGCTCCGGCGGCACCCGCGGCGGCCGCCCGCCTGAGCGTCCTGCCCGCCCGCCCGGCCTTCGACCTGACCGTCCGGGTGCTGGGCGACCTCGACATCGAGCGCAGCGACGGGGCGAGCACCGAGGGGTGGGACCGGCGCGAGCGGGTCCGCCAACTGCTCGCGTACCTCGTGCTGCACCGGCGGGCCGCCCGCAGCGAGGTCGCCACCGCCCTGTGGCCCGACCTGCCGCCGGAGAAGGCCGCCGCCAACCTGCGGGTCAACCTCGCCCACCTGCAGGCCGCCCTCCACCCCGACCGCCGAGACGACGAGCGGCCCTGGTTCGTGGACACCACCGGGAGCCGCCTCGCCCTCACCGATCGGGGGCTCACCACCGACCTCGACCTCCACGACCGGGCCGTCGCCGAGGCCGTCGCCGCCGAGGCCGCCGGCCTCCCGTCGCGCGCCCTCGAGCACTACCGCCGCGCCATCGACCTCTACCGCGGGCCCCTGCTCGCCGACCTCGACGTCGCCTGGGCCGAGCTCGAGCGCATCCGCCTGCAGTCCTCCGCGCACGGCGCGGTGGCCCGGGTGGGCGAGCTGCTGCTGGCCCGGGGCGAGCCCGAGCAGGCGATGCACCTCGCCGTGCGCGCCCAGCAGCTCGATCCCCTCTCCGAGCGCGCCCAGCGCCTGTTCATCCGCTGCCACCTCGCCCTCGGCTCCACCAGCTCGGCGCGGGCGGCGGGCGCCCGCCTCGTGGCCGAGCTCGCCGACGCGGGCATGCGGCCCGACCGCGAGACCGAGCTGCTGCTGGCCGGCCTCCCGCGCTGAGGAGCGCTACGAGGGCCGGGCGAACCGGCGGTCGGGCTGCGCCGGCGGCGGGGTGAAGCCCGGCCCGGGCGTCCAGCCGCTGGCCACGATGTCCTCGAGGACGTGGGCCATGTTGAGCAGGTCCTCCTCGTAGGAGAACCGCCCGCCGCCGGCGTAGAGGAGGGTCGACACGCCGGACTGCGTCCAGCGCTCCCCGTCGGGCTTGGCGCCCGGCAGGACCTGCGTCCACTTCACCACCACCTGGTCGCCGTCGACGGCGACGAACTCGATGGGGAACTCCCAGTCCTCGAGGCCGGTCATCGACTCGACCATGAAGGCGCGGATCTCGTCGCGGCCCTGGATCCGGCCCCACGCCGGATCGATGTAGATGGCGTCGTCGGTGAACAGGTCGGCCAGGGCGGGCCAGTCGGCCTCGCCCCGACCGATCGCCGCTCGCAGCTCGCGGTAGCGGGCGACGGCGGCTGCGACCTCCTCGGACGGGTGCGCCACCGCTCAGCCCTCCTCGGGCTCGACCTCGACGGTCTCGGAGACCTCCTCGACGATGTCGAAGCTCCCGTCGCCGTCCACGTCGACCGCGGTGGAGGTGGTGCGGGCCACCACGTCGGGGGTGCCGTCGCCGTCGACGTCGATCATCGTGGTGACGACCTCCTGGACGATGTCGATGGAGCCGTCGCCGTCGACGTCGATGCCCGTGGTCTCGACCGTCTCGACGATGTCGGCCTGGCCGTCGCCGTCGATGTCGAGGGTCGTGACCGTCACCTCGCGGACGGTGTCGTCGACGCCGTCGCCATCGGTGTCGCCCACCACGGTGCTGGAGGCGGCGAACCCGTCGGCCACCCCATCGCCGTCGAGGTCGATCTCGGTGACCTCGACCTCGGGGTCGTCGACGGTGGGCTCGGGGCTGGGGTCGCTCATGGCGGTTCCTCCGGTCGGGGGGGTGAGGGGCGCATCCTCCCACGGCAAGCGACCAGGCGTGGCTACGGTCGCCGCCCGTGGGGACGACCGCACCGAGCACCGACGGACCGGCCACCGCGGGCCCCAGCGTCGCCCGGTTCGACCCCTTCGCCGGCCCACCCCACCTGCACGGCGCCCAGCGCGTCGGCGTGCGGCCCGGCACCGAGCTCATCCACCCGCTCGCGGCCACGGGCGCGCGACCGCTGCGCTTCGAGGTGACCGGGCTCCCCGACGGGCTGCACGTCGACGCCGAGGGCATCGTGCGCGGCCGAGCGCCCGCCGAGGCGGGCACCCATCGACTCGAGGTCTCGGTCGCCAACGCCGAGGGCCGGGCCCACGACGTGGTGGAGCTGGTGGTGGGCGAGGCGCTCTGCCTCACGCCACCGCTCGGTTGGAACAGCTGGAACGTCTACGGCGCCGAGGTCAGCGCCGAGGTGATCGTCCGCACCGCCGAGGCGATGGTGGCGACGGGCCTGCGCGACCTCGGGTATCAGTACGTCAACATCGACGACCACTGGCACGCGCCCCGGCGCGCTCGCGACGGCGCTCCCCTCGCCCACCCCGAGCGCTTCCCCGACGGCATCGAGCCGGTGGCCCGGCGAGTCCACCAGCTGGGTCTCAAGCTCGGCATCTACTCCGACGCGGCCCACCTCACGTGCGGGCGGTGCTTCGGCGGCCTCGGCCACGAGCAGGTGGACGCCCGGGCCTACGCCGCGTGGGGCGTGGACCTGCTGAAGTACGACTACTGCTTCGCCCCCTCGAGCGGCGCCGAGGCCCGCGCCCGCTACGGCGCGATGGGCGACGCCCTGCGCGCCACCGACCGCTCGATCGTGCTCAGCGTCTGCGAGTGGGGGTTCCGCCGACCGTGGCGCTGGGCCCCGGAGGTGGGCGGGGCGCTGTGGCGCACCACGCCCGACATCTTCGACACCTTCTCGTGGTCGCCCTTCGGCGTCCGCCACATCGCCCGGCGGAACCTGCGCCTCGCCGACCACGCCGGTCCGGGCCGGTGGAACGACCCCGACATGCTCCTCGTCGGCAACCGGGGCCGCGGTGCGAGCACCGGGGTGCTGCGCCTGCCGAACCAGCTCCCCGCCCCGCTGCGGGGCCGACGGATCTGGCGGTTCCGCGGCCTGAGCGACCACCAGGTGCACAGCCACGTGACCCTCTGGGCGATGATGGCCGCGCCCCTGCTCGCCAGCCACGATCTGGCGGCCAGCAGCGAGCTCGATCTGGCGCTGCTCACCAACCCCGAGGTGCTCGCCATCGACCAGGACCCGCTCGGCGCCCAAGCTCGCAAGGTCCGTGCCCCGCTCGGGCTCTGGCAGCTGGCCAAGCCGCTGCGCGACGGCGGCGTCGCCATCTCGGTCACCAACCTCACCCGGATGCGCCGGCGAGCGACCGTGCGGATCGACCGGGTGGCGGGCGCCGGCCACGGCCCGGTGCCCACGAGCGGCCGGTGGCACGTCCGCGATGCGTGGGAGATGCGCTCGCTCGGCGAGCGGCGCCAGGTCGAGGTGGACCTCGCCGGTCACGGGTCGACCCTGGTGGTCTGCCGGCCGGCCTGAGCCGTCGGGCCCCGCGGCGGGCGGGCGCGAGGCCCGACGGCCGAGGCGTCAGGCGGCGAGGTGCGCGGGCGGCGACGGCGCCAGCTCGGCGGTCACCGCCACCAGCTCGTCGATCACGGCCTGCACCTCGCGGTCGACCCGGGCCACCTCGGGGTGGTCGGGCGACAGCTCGTCGCGCCGGCGGTGGAGCTCGATCAGCTCCAGCTCGAGGCCGAGCGCCCGATCCTCGGGCGCGGCGTGCCCGTCGGACCAGCTCTCGTCGGCTCGATCGTCGTGGTGGCGGTGCAGCGTCAGCATCTCGGTCCTCTCCCGTGGCGGTCGATCCCTGGTTCCCCGTGGGCGGTGCGCCCAACCCCGACCAGGCCGCGATCCCACGACCGGGTGACCGCAGCCGGTGGCCCAGGGGATGCCGATCCCCACCCAGGGTGGTGGTCAGGCGTCACGTCGCATCAACTCGGCCCTGTTCGTGCCGATGAGACGATGGACCACCTTGGAGGGAAGGCGGCACACCATGACCACGACCACCCGAACCCCGACCTTCGACGGATCATCGCTGGTCCTCGACGGCTTGCCCGGGTTCTTCACGCTCCACTACCAGCCCGAGTTCGATCTCCACGACCACGGCGTGGTCGGCTGCGAGTCGCTGCTGCGGTGGTGGCACCCCGACTTCGGCATGCTCCGTCCCGGCGCCTCGCTGGCTCGCACGCGATGGGACCCCAAGCTGGCGGGCGCCGAGGAGTGGGCCGTCGTGGCCGCCTGCCGCCAGGCGGCGGCGTGGCGCGAGGCGGGTCGACCGCTGCAGGTCGCCCTCAACCTGTCGCGCCGCCTGCTCGTGGATCCGCGCTTCCCCCACCTGTTCGACGCTGCGGTGAGCGAGGCCGACGTCGACCCGCGCGACCTGGCGGTCGACGTGCCCCTCGCCGCGTTCACCCGGCACCGCCTCGATGCCCTGCCGAACGTCGCGGTGCTCGCCGACCTCGGCGCCACCATCGTGGTCGACGGCGTGTCGGGCGACGTGCGCCCGGTGCTCGAGCACACCCCGGCGAGCGTGCTCAAGATCGAGCTGCACAACGCCGGGCGCCGCCACCCCGGCCTGCACCCTTCGGTCCGGGTGGGCCTCCGCGCCGCCCGCGACCTCGGCGCCACCGCGGTGGCCAAGGCGGTCGAGACCGATGCCGACCTCGACGAGCTGCGGGCGCTGGGCTTCGACCGGGCCTTCGGCCACGTGTTCGGCCCCGCCGTCGACCCCGACGAGCTGATCGCCGTCGTCGACGCCGCCGAGCGCCACCGCATCGGCTGATCCCGCGGCGACCGCGAGCCGAGCCCGGGGCCCGATGCCCGAGCGCTCGCCCGCGCGCCCGGACTCGCCTCCCGAACGGCGGCCCGACGCGCCACCAGCGCGCCCCGAGGGCGCGCTGGTGGGATCCGGGGCGGTGCCGCGAGCGGGCGGTGGTCAGTCGACCACGACGGACCGGTCGATCCACCGGCCCAGCACCTCTTCGAGCGCGCTCGTGCGGAGCGGCTTGGTGAGGTAGTCGTTCATGCCCGCTTCGAGGGCGATCTCGCGGTCGCCGGCCATCGCCCGGGCGCTCAGGCCGATGATCGGGAGCGGCTTGAGGCCGTTGGCCCGCTCGTGCTCGCGGATCATGCCCGTGGCCTGGTAGCCGTCGACGCCCGGCATCATCACGTCCATCAGGACGGCGTCGTACTCCTCGGCGGCACACGCGGCCACGGCCTGGCCCCCGTCCTCGACGATGTCGACGACGTAGCCGAGCTTCTTCAGCGTGCCGACGGCGACGACCTGGTTGATCTTGTTGTCCTCTGCGAGGAGCACTCGGTGCTGCTGCTGCATTGCCTGGGTCCTTTCAGGACTGGCCCGCCCGGACGGGTTCAGGGGTGGTTGGGGTGGTGGAGGTCTGGTTCACCAGCGCGTCGACGATGCGCCGCAGCAGGTAGGAGGTCCGCACGGGACGGATGAGGACGGATTCGATGCCCGCCTCGCGGGCCGCCTGGCGCGACAGGTCCATGGTGGAGCTGAGCAGGAGGATGACGGTGTCGGAGGTGGCCCGTTGCTGGTGGAGCACGCGGGCCAGCTCGACGCCGTCCATGCCGTCGAGGGCCCGATCGATGATCGCCACGGCGTAGGTGCTGTCGACGCCTTCGTCGGACCAGCCGTAGTGGTGCAGGGCATCCTCGGCTGAGGTGGCCTGGTCCACGACGAACCCCCAGCTGTGCAGGGTGTGGGCGAGCACGCTGCGGTTCACCGCGTTGCCGTCGACCACCAGCGCCCGCAGGCCCACGAGCGCGGCCAGGCCCTGCTCGGTCGCCTGGTTGGCCCCGACCGTCAGCGGCAGCGTGATGCGGAACACCGTGCCCACGCCCTCCTCGGAGGCCATCTCGACCTCGCCGCCCATCAGGTCCACGAGGCCGCGCACGATGCCGAGGCCCAGGCCCGTGCCGCCGCAGTTGCGGGTGGTCGACTCGTCGAGCTGCGAGAAGGGCTCGAAGAGCCGAGCCTGCTCGGCCTCGGGGATCCCGATCCCGGTGTCGATCACCAGGAACGACACCTGCTCGGGACCGCCCGGCCCGGGCATGGCCTGGATGGTGACCGAGCCCTGGCTGGTGAACTTCACGGCGTTGTTGGCCAGGTTCAGCAGGATCTGGCGCATGCGGACCGGGTCGCCTCGGCGCTGGGTGACCATGCCGGGCTCGCAGTAGGCGATCAGCTCGATGCCCTTGCGGCGGGCGGCCTCGCCCATGAGCATCGCCACCTCGTCGATGAGGTCGGTGAGGTCGAGGTCGATCTCCTCGAGGTCCATCTTCTCGGCCTCGATCTTGGAGAAGTCGAGGAGGCTGTCGATCAGCCCGAGCAGGCCCTCGGCCGAGGTGGCCACGCCCACGGCCAGCTCGCGCTGGTCCTCGTCGAGCTCGGTGTCGAGGAGCAGGCCGGTCAGCCCGATCACCGCGTTCATCGGGGTGCGGATCTCGTGGCTGACGTTGGCGAGGAAGTGCGACTTGAGGACCGAGGCGTGGATCGCCTCGTCGCGGGCGAGCGCCAGCTCGCGCCCGAGGGTGTGGTTCTCGACGATCACGGTCACGTGCAGCAGCACGGCGAGGGTGAGCACGGCGATGGTGATCCACGTCAGCTCCACCGCCACCGGCTGGCCCGTGGCCTGCCGCAGGGTCGTGCCCACCACGATCAGAATCGACAGCCCGGGCGCCACGAGCAGGGCGAGCTGCGCCCGCTGCGGCACCGTGCCCGGCCCTCCGAGCTGCTCCACCGGCGTGCGCCAGACCCGCACCGCCGCCACCGCGACCGCCACGAAGGCCATGGCCACGGCGACGTCGATCGCGTTGGTGCGCTCGGCCACCGACGGGTCGAGCTCGCTCATGGCGCTCGAGAGCAGCGCGATGGTGCCCACCCCCGGCAGCAGCACCACGCTCCACCGGCCGAGGAGGGGGAGCTTGGTGAAGGCGAAGACCACCACGCCGAGCAGCAGCACGTCGCTGATCGGGTACGCGAGCAGCAGGGCCTGCTCGGTGAAGGGCCGGCCCTCGATGGCCTCGAACGCCGGCGGCAGCACCGTCACCCAACCGGCGAAGAGGACCGAGGCGGCCACCATGAACCCCTCGGCCACGAACCGCAGGCGGGCCACCTCGCGGTCGGGCTTCTCGAGCAGGATCAAGATGCCCACGGCGAAGGCGACCATCGAGACGAGGGCGGCGACGTCGCCGATCGACATCGTCACGTTCGAGGCCGGCGCCGACCGCCACAGGGGCCGAGCGCCGTTGCCCGCGCACCAGAGCATCGACCCGAGCGAGATGGCGCCCCAGCCGAAGCGGCACCGCCCCGGCGCCTGCCAGGCGACGGCGAAGCAGACGGCCGCGGCGATCGATGCGAGGAGCGTCGCCGGCCCGTGGGTGCCGATGCCCGACGAGGACTCGAGCGCGATCAGCCCGACCGCGAGGCTCGCCGCGATCCCGACCCACCCGAGGCGGCCGCGGACCGACTCGGCGATGGCGTGGATCCCCGACACGACGCGGTCCACCAGGTCGGGCGGGCGCAGCTCCCGGTCGGGATCGAGGGGCAGCAGCGGTTCGAGCGCGGCCGCAGCGGTCTCGCCGCCACGGGACGCGTCGATCGTCCCCTCCCTCGCCCGGATGCGCAGTGCCACACGCTCACATCGGCCGTTGGACGTCTGTACCTGAACGTTGCTCAGGGCAATGGGCCGTACGACCCATGCCGGCGACCGCGATGGCTCCTACCTGGGGTGACCAGCCGATCACCACCGCTCCGCAGCGTGCGGAACGTTGCGCGATCGTCACCGATCCGGGTGACGGATCATCCGCCGCCGAAGGCGGGCAGCACGGCCTCGGCGAAGCGGTCGAGCGCGCCCTCGTCCCACGGGCTGCGCAGGGCGAGGATCACGCCCTGCGCACCGGCGTCCACGTACGCGCCCACCTGGTCGACCAGGGCCTGGCCCTCGCCGATCAGCACGCCGGGGCGCACCAGCTCGGCGAGCTTGCCGAACTGGGCGCGCAGGTCGTCGTCGTCGCGCACGATGCCCACGTTGACGGTGCGGGCCACCGCGGCGGGATCGCGCCCGACGTCGAGGCAGTGGTCGGTGAGCACCTGCGACTTGCGGGCCCACTCGGTCGCGGCGACGAAGGGGATGTTCCACCCGTCGGCGTGCCGGGCCGCCATCCGCAGCGTGACCTTCTCGCCGCCGCCGCCCACGAACACGGGCAGGTGGTCCTGCACCGGCTTGGGCTCGCAGCGAGCCTGGGAGAGCGTGAAGAACTCGCCGGCGAAGTCGCTCACGTCCTCGGTGAGCAGCAGCTGCACGCACTGGAGCGCCTCGCCCATCATCCGCAGCCGCTCGCCGGGCGAGCCGAACCGGATGCCGTACGCCCGGTACTCGGCCTCCAGCCAGCCGCCGCCGATGCCGAGCACGGCGCGGCCGCCGCTCAGCTGGTCGATGGTGGCGATGGCGTTGGCGAGGACCGCCGGGTGCCGGAAGCCGGCCGAGTACACGAGCGAGCCGCACCGCACCCGTTCGGTGACGGTGGCGAGGGCGGCGTGGCAGGCGACGGCCTCGAGCCCGTCGGGGTCGCCGGTGCCGTCGGCGGCGTAGAAGTGGTCCCAGATCGAGATCCAGTCGAAGCCGTGGCCCTCGATGCGCCCCCACAGGTGCCGCAGCTCGGCGGTGGTGGTGCGCTGGAGGCCGGTGTGGACCCCGAACCAGGGACCGCTCACGCCCCGGCGCCCTTCATCGCCTCGAGCATGGCGGCCATCTGCTGGTGCACCCGGTTCACCGCCTGCAGCGGGCGGATCATCACCCGGAACTCGACGATCCGGCCCTCCTCGTCGCAGCGGATGATGTCGACGCCGTTGACGTACGTGCCCTCGACGGTCGTCTCGAACTCGAGCACGGCCGTGTCGCCCGAGAGCACCTGCTTGGTGTAACGGAACCGCCCGGCCCGATCCCCGCCCTCGCCCGCACCGTCCTCGCGGGGCTCGCCCGGCAGCGTCTGGCCGGCGGCCTCGAGGTAGAGGCGGGTGATCGCCTTGCCCTCCTGGGGCGTGTAGACGATGGGCGAGTAGAAGACCACGTCGTCGTGGAGCAGCTCGTCGAGCCCGCCCGGGAGCTTCCCCCGCAGGTGGTCGTGCCAGCGGGCGACGGTGCCCTCGATCGGATCGGCCACGGTCAGGTCCTCCCGGAGGCGGCGACGGAATGCGGGCCGGACCGTACCCTCAGTCGCCGGGGCCCGCGCCGCCCTGGCGCTCCAGCTCGGCGTCGAGCGCCGCCGCCAGCAGCAGCACCAGGGCGCTGACGTAGAGCCAGAGCAGCAGCAGGACCACCCCGGCCAGCGCGCCGTACGCCTCGCCATAGGAGCCGAAGGTCGCGACGTACGCCTGGAGCACGAGCGATGCCGCGAACCACAGGACGAGGGCGGCCAGCGCGCCCGGGCTCACCCACACCCACCGGGGCTCCTCGCGCTCGGGCGCCCAGCGGAACAGGGCGGCCGAGCCCACGAGGAAGGCGAGCGCGGCCACGGCCCACGCCACCAGCTGGGCGGCGCCCCGCCCGACGGCCGGGGCGTCGGCGGCGAGCCGGGGGAGCACCGCCTGGGCGCCGACGGCGATGCCGAGCAGCGCCAGCGCGCCCAGCGTCAGGGCGAGGGCGAGGGCGCGGTGGCGCAGGAACGGTCGGGTGTGGTCCTCGCCGAACGCCAGGTTGACCGCCTGGGCCAGGTGGGCCATGCCGCTCGACGCCGTCCAGAGCGCGGCGACGATGCCCACCGCCGCGGTGACCGACAGGCCGGTGGACGACGAGCCGGCGAGGGAGCGCACCTGGTCGCTGAGCAGGCTCCGGGCATCGTCGGGCAAGACGGCGAAGAGGTCCTGGACGTTCGCGGCCGCCTGCGCGGGCGTCGTCACGATGCCGTAGATCGCGATCGCGGCGGCGAGGGCCGGGATGGCCGCCACGAAGCCGTAGTAGGCCACCCCCGCGGCGGCGAGCGACAGGTCCTGCTCCTTGGCCGCCCGGGCCACGCCGCCGAGCACCTCGCGCCATCCCTCGAGCGACACGTCGGTCGGGTCGTCGGCACCGCCGTCCCCACCGTCGTCGGGTGCGTGGTCGGCTCGGGCGACGTCGTCGCGGTCGGGTGCGTGGATCGCGGCCATGGTCCTCGCTGCCCGTCCGGGCGGCCGTCGATACGATCGCCGTCGATGGCGACGCCGCAGCTCTCGCTCGGGGTGACGACCTTCGGTCGAGCGCCCGAGGGCGGGTGGCGCGCGCTGGTCGCGCTCGCCCGAGCCGCCGAGGACGCCGGCGTCGACCGCCTGGTGATCTCCGACCACGTGGTCCTCGGCCCCCACGTGGACCGCTACCCCTGGGGTCGCTTCCCCACCGACCCCGACGCCGACTGGCTCGAGCCGCTCGCGCTCATCGCCGCCCTCGCCGGGGCCACCGAGCGGGTGCGCTTCCTGACGGGCGTGCTCGTGGCGCCCCTGCGCCCACCGGCGCTGCTCGCCAAGCAGGCGGCCACGATCGACGCGCTGAGCGGCGGGCGCCTCGACCTCGGCGTCGGCGTCGGCTGGCAGCCCGAGGAGTTCACCGCGCTCGGCGTGGACTTCGCCCGGCGCGGCGCCCTCCTCGACGAGGCCCTGGCCCGCTGCCGCGCCCTGTGGAGCGGCGAACCCGTGCCCGTCGGCGAGGGCGACGACGCCACCGAGGTGTGGTGCCGGCCGGTGCCGGTCCAGGCCCGCCTGCCCGTCTGGTTCTCGGGCACGCTGTCGGACCGCAACGTGCGGCGCATCGTCGAGCTCGGCGACGGCTGGATCCCGATCATGGGCGCCACCGCGGGCGACGTCGCGAGCGGCACGGCCCGGCTGCGCGCCGCCCTGGCCGACGCCG
>JAGQSL010000088.1:0-1698 GCA_020439525.1 Acidimicrobiales bacterium
CATGTTGCGGCCGTGGGTGGAGGTACGAGAGCGCAGCTCGGGCATGGGCCAAGGGTACGCCGCACCCCTCCCGGTGCCGCACCTCGGTTCCCCTCGGTGCGCCCGGTCAGGTCTCGATGCGGCCCGACTCGTAGGCCCAGATGGCGATCTCCACGCGGTTGCGCGCGCCGAGCTTCGTCATGAGGCTGGCGAGGTGGGTCTTCACGGTGCTCATGGATATGTAGAGCTCCTCCGCGATCTCGGCGTTGGTGCGCCCCCGGGCCACGGTGAGCAGCACCTCCTCCTCGCGGGCGGTGAGGGGCTCGACGGGTTGGGCGGGCTGGGCCCGGCCCGCCGCGCCGGCGAACGTGGCGAGCAGGCGAGCGGTGATCTGGGGCGCGATGAGGGCGTCGCCCTCGGCGGCGGCGTGCACGGCCTGGTGTAGCAGCTCGGGCCCGGCGTCCTTCAGGAGGAAGCCGCGCGCGCCGGCCTTCAGGGCGGCGTGCACGTGCTCGTCGAGGTCGAAGGTGGTGATCACCACGACCGCCACCGGGTCGGCGACCTCGGGCCCGGCGAGGAGGCGGGTGGCCTCGATGCCGTCCATCTCGGGCATGCGGACGTCGAACAGGCAGACGTCGGGGCGCAGCGCCCGCGCCAGCTCGACGGCCTCCACCCCGTTCGCCGCCTCGCCCACCACCTCGATGTCGGGGTGGGCGTCGAGGATCATCCGCAGCCCGACGCGCACCAGGTCCTGGTCGTCGGCGACCACCACGCGGACCGTCATCGGGTCGAGCCCCCGCTGGGGAGCACCGCGCGGACCCGCCATCCGCCGCCCGAGGCCGGGCCCGCCGCGAAGCGTCCGCCCAGGAGGGCGACGCGCTCGGCCATGCCGGCCAGGCCGAACCCGCCGTCGCCACGGCGCGCGGGTCCCCGCCCGTCGTCGGCCACCTCGACGTGCACCTCGCCGTCGCGCTCGGCCACCGACACCGACACGTGGGTCGCGTGGCGGGCGTGGCGCTGGGCGTTGGTGACCGACTCCTGCACGAGCCGGTAGACGGCCGCGTCGACGGCGGGTGCCAGCTCGCCGGGCTCGAGGTCGACCGCCAGCGCCACCGGCAGGGCGCCGCCCGAGGAGGCGAGGCGGGGCAGGTCGGCCACGCCCGAGCGCGGGGCGGTCGACGCCTCCTCGCCGGTGCGCAAGATGGCCACCATGGCGCGCATCTCGGCGAGCGAGCGGCTGGCCTCGGCCTCGATCGCCTCCAGCACGCCGAGCACCCGCTCGGGGTCGGAGGCCGCGATCGCCCGCCCGGCCTGGGCCTGCACGGCGATCGCCGACACGTGGTGGGCGACGGTGTCGTGGAGCTCCCGGGCGAGCTGCTCGCGCTCGAGCGAGCGCACCTGGTCGGCCTCGCGCTGGCGGCCGACGGACCGGAAGCGCACCGAGGCACCGATCGCCGCCGGCAGGGTGAGGAAGCCGGCCCCGAGGACCAGGTCGAAGGTCGAGCTGCCGTAGAGGGGCTCGCGCCCGAAGTGGCAGGCCAGCACGAAGGCCATGCCCCCGACGACCGCTCGGCCCGAGCCCCAGCGGGCGAGGGAGTACGGGAAGAGCAGCACGCACGAGGTGACGTACAAGACGCCGTAGTCGAGGCCGGCGAGGTGCGGCGCCACGCCCGAGAGGGTCTGGGCCCCGAAGGCGACGAGCGTCGCCGCGAGGGGCCG
>JAGQSL010000088.1:1771-12192 GCA_020439525.1 Acidimicrobiales bacterium
CCCCTCGAGCAGCGCGGCCGGCAGGAGCACGGCGACGAGCAACTCGTCCCACCGGGCGACCCCATCGGGGGCCTCGACGCGCGGCTCTCGCCAGAGCGAGCGGAGGGCGGAGCGCAGCACGACGCCCCAGCGTAGGGAGCGGCGCCGGGCGGGGGCATCGGCCGAAAGGACGATCCGACGATCGGGCGCGCGGACGATGCGACATGGCCGAAGCCCCGATGCGCTCACGGCGCCGCTCCCCGACGATCGAGCCATGCACACCACCACCGTCCCCACCCACCTCCCCACCGCCGCGGCCGACCCGCACCCCGACGGCCCACCGACCCCCGACCGGTCGATGGCCCGGATCGGGGCCTGGGGCGCTGCCGTGTCGGCGCTGACCTACGTGATCGGCTTCGGGCTCCTCGGCGCCTACCTCGCCCCCCGAGGCTTCCTCGACGGCGAGGACGACCCGGCGACCGCCCTCGAGTTCCTCCTCGACCACCAGGCCGTGCTCTACGCCTGGCACGCCGTGCTCTACCTCCTCGGTGCCGCCTCGTTGGCCCTGCTCGTGATCTCGCTGCGGACCCGGCTCCGCCCGGTCGAGCCCGTGGCCGCCTCCCTGTCCGGCGCGCTGGGCACCATCTGGTCGGGGCTCCTGTTCGCCGCCGGGATGGTGGCGCTGGTGGGCCAGCAGGCCGTCGTCCACCTCCACGGCATCGACCCGGACCAGGCGACCTCGGCCTGGACGACCGTGGGCATCGTGCAGGACTCCCTCGGGGGCGGCATCGAGCTCGTCGGCGGCCTCTGGATCCTCGCCGTCGCCTGGGCGGGCCTGCGGTCGGGCCGCCTGGCCCGCGGGGCCTGCCGGTTGGGGCTGGTGGTCGGCGTCGCCGGCGTGGCGACCGTGATCCCCGCCTTCGCACCAGCCGCCGCCGTCTTCGGGCTCGGCACCATCGCCTGGTTCGTGTGGACGGCTCTCGAGCTGCGTCGCCCGTGAGCCCGTCAGCGCCTCGCCACCACCTAGGTTGGGCCGCCGTGGAGGCGGTGATCGAGGTCCGAGACGTCGTCAAGCGCTGGGGGTCCACCCTGGCGCTCGGCGGCGCGTCCTGCACCGTCGGTCCCGGCGTCACCGGCCTCCTCGGCGCCAACGGCGCGGGGAAGACGTCGCTGCTGGGCCTGATCCTCGGGCTCGACCGGCCCGACGCCGGCCAGCTGCGGGTGTTCGGCATCGACCCCGCCACCGCCGGCCCGGACGTGCGAGCGCTGCTCGGCTACTCGCCCGAGCACCACCTGCTCCCACCCGACGTGAAGGCCGTCGACTTCGTGCGCCACGTGGCCGAGGTCCACGGCCTGCCCCGCCGGGAGGCCACCAACCGGGCCTCCGACGTGCTCTGGCAGGTGGGGCTCGGCGAGGAGCGGGGCCGGGCGCTCGGCACCATGTCCACCGGCCAGCGCCAGCGGGTCAAGCTCGCCCAGGCCCTCGCCCACGACCCCAAGCTCGTCCTGCTCGACGAGCCCACCGACGGGCTCGACCCGGTCCAGCGCGACGCCATGCTCGAGCTGATCCACCGCATCGGCCACGAGTTCGAGATCACGGTGCTGCTGTCCTCGCACCTGCTCGAGGAGGTCGAGCGGATCTGCGATGCGGCGGTGATCCTGGCGGGCGGCGTCGTCGCCGCGGCCGGCACCCTCGACGAGCTGCGGGGCGACGCCCTCGGCGTGTCGGTCGAGCTCGACGGCGATCGCGCCGTCGTCGACGAGACGCTCACGATCGTCCACCGCACCGGCGCCGAGATCCGCGCCGAAGGCCGGGGCTACCTCATCACGGGCGGGGCCGACATCCACCACGTCGTGCGCGACGCCATCGCCACCACCGGCGTCGGCGTGCGCCGGCTCGGACGGCGCACGGTGTCGCTCGAAGAGGTGTTCCTCGGCGTCGGCGCCGGCGCCGACCCGGCCCAGGATCCCCGCCGGTCCGCCCTCCCGCCGCCGCCACCACCACCACCGCCGGCCGCCGTCCCAGGCGGGCCTCGATGAGCGCGCCGGAGGTGTTCGGCGGCGAGGCGCGGATCATCGACCGCGGCTACCGGAAGTACGACGGGCCCCGCACCGGGGTCCGCGGCGCCCAGCGGGCCGTGGTCGTGCACTCGGTGCAGCGGGCCCTCGGCATGCGCCGCACCATCTGGGCGAAGGTGCTGCCGATCGCCACCATCGGGTTCGCGTACGTCCCCGCCATCGTGTTCGTCGGGATCGTCGCCCTGGTGCCCGCCGAGCAGCTCACCGAGCTGGTGCTGCCCAGCTACGGCGACTACTACGGCTTCGTCATCTCGGCGATCATGGTCTTCGTCGCCCTGGTGGCCCCCGAGGTGCTCTGCACCGATCGGCGCACGGGGATGCTCGGCGTCTACCTCGCCGCCCCGCTCGACCGCGACACGTACCTGCTGGCCAAGGCGGCCAGCATCGCCTTCGTCGTCTCGCTCGTGTGCCTGGGCCCGCCGCTGCTCATGCTCGTCGCCAACGTGCTGCAGAGCCAGGGGCCCGACGGCATCGCCGACATCGCCGGCACCACCTGGCGGGTGCTCGCGGCCGGTCTGGCGATCACCGCCCTCTACACCGGCATCACGGTCGGCATCACGAGCCTCACCGACCGCAAGGCGATCGCTGCGGCCACGATCATCCTGCTGTTCCTGGTGTCGATCTCGACCACCGGGATCATCGAGGGCGTCGGTGGGCCCGACGCCGTCTACTGCTTCGCCCCCACGCTCCTGTCGCTCGAGCTGGCCCAGCGGGTGCACGGCGAGTGGAGCCCGATCATGGACGGCGTCCCCGGCGTCACCGTCTGGGCCGCCTGGGCGCTGTGGACCTTCGGCGGCTTCGCGCTCGCCCGCAACCGCCTCCAGCACCTCCCGGTGACCCGATGAGCTCGGCGGCGGCGACCACCGCGCCGATGATCGAGGTCGACGCGGCTTCGAAGTGGTTCGGCGACGTGGTGGCCGTGTCGGACGTGAGCTTCGCCATCGGACCGGGGGTCACGGCGCTGCTCGGCCCGAACGGGGCGGGCAAGTCCACCCTGCTGCGCATGCTGTGCGGGCTCACGCCGCCCGATCGCGGGGCGGTGCGGATCCTGGGCGCCGACCCCCGCACCGACCTCGCCGTGCGCCGCCGCCTGAGCATCGTCCCGCAGCAGGAGGCGATGTTCGAGGCGTACAGCGCGCTGCGGTTCGTGCGGCTCGCCGCGGTGCTCAACGGCGTGGCCGACCCCGACGCCGTCGCTCGCCACGCCCTGCGCGTCGTGGAGCTCGACCCCGACGACCCCCGGTCCACCACCACGTACTCGAAGGGCATGAAGCAGCGGGTCAAGGTGGCGCAGGCCCTCGTGAACGATCCGGCGGTGATGGTGCTCGACGAGCCGCTCACCGGCCTCGACCCCCGCCAGCGCAACCACCTGATCGACCTGTTCGGGCGGCTCGGCGCCGAGGGTCGGTGCGTGATCGTGTCGAGCCACGTGCTCGACGAGGTCGAGCGGTTCGGGTCGCGCATCCTCGTCGTCGCCCAGGGCCGCCTCGCCGCGACGGGCGACTTCCACGCCATCCGCAACCTCATGGACGACCGCCCCCACCGCATCCGGGTGCGCACCGACCGCCCCCGCGAGCTGGCCACGGAGGTGATGCGGTCGGTGGGCGTGCAGGCCGTGGAGCTCGAGCCGGAGGCGCCGGGGCGCCCGGGCGGGTTCGTGGTCGAGACCACCGACGCGCCGCGGTTCCGCCGGGCGATCGCGACCGCATCGCAGGACGTCGCCGCCAGCCTCCTCGAGGTCACCCCGCTCGACGACGACCTCGATTCCGTCTTCCGCTACCTGGTGGGCCGATGACCGCGACCGACCCGTCCGCGCCGCCACCGGCGCCGGTGCGCGCATCCCGGCGCCACGACCTCGACGATGTGCTCCGCGCCGAGTACCGGCTGCTCCTGCGCTCGGTGTGCACGCCCGGTCGCATCGTCGCCCTCGGCGCCTTGGCGGGCATCAGCCTGCTCACCGCGGTGGCCACCCGTCTCGGCACGTTGGCCGACCCGCTCGCCGACGCCGTCGGCTACGTCAACGCGAACGTCGCCACGCTCATCCCCGTCGCCATGCTCGTGCTCGGCGCCGCGACCCTCGGCGACCTGATCGAAGACGGCTCCATGGTCTACCTCTGGCTCCGGCCGGTGCCCACGTGGATCCACGTGCTGGCCGCCTGGATGGCCACGGTGACCGTCGGCATCCCGCTCGTGCTCGCGCCCGTGCTGCTCGGCACGGCGATCGTGCACGTCGACGGGGTGCTCCTCGTCTCGGCTGCCGTCGCCGGGCTCGTGGCCATCGCCGCCTACGCCGCGCTGTTCGTGGCCGCCGGCATCCGGTTCCGGCGCGCCCTGCCCTGGGGCCTCGTGTACATCTTGATCTGGGAGGGGTTCGTGGCCTCGGCGGGCAAGACCGCCACCAAGCTCGCCATCCGGTCCTACGTCCGCTCGATCCTCACCAGCCTCACGGACGTCGAGCTCAAGCTCGCCGACTTCTCGCTCGGCGTGGGCGTGATCGTCCCGCTCCTCGCCGGCCTCGCCGCGCTGGCCTACGCCAGCCGGCGCCTCGCCCGCACCGATGTCGCCTAGGCACCGGGCCCGATCGCTCGCACCACCCGGTCGACCAGCGTCTCGACGGTGGCCGGGTCGACCGGTGATCCGCTGAAGTAGAGGCGGTACATGATCGGGCCGGTGAGCAGATCGATGGCGAGCTCGACGTCCATCGCCGGATCGACCTCGCCGCGGGCGCGGGCCCGCTCGATCACCTCGGCCACCGGCGTCCGGCGATCCGAGACGAAGGCGCGCAGGCGCTCGGCCAGGTCCTCGTCGAGCGCGGCCTGCGCGGCGAGCGCCGGCATCAGCCGGATGGCACCGGCCTGGGCGTCCGCCTCGGTGAGGGGCAGGTAGTACGCGAGCAGGTCCGAGCGCAGCGAGCCCGTGTCGGGGACCTCGGGGTGTAAGCGGCTCGCCGTCAGGGCATCGAGCACCAGCTGCTCCTTGCCCTCCCAGCGTCGGTAGATCGTGGCCTTGCCGACCCCGGCCCGCGCGGCGACCGCATCGACCGTCAGGCCGGTGAAGCCCACCTCGACGAGCAGGTCCGCGGTCGCCACCAGGATCGCCTCGTCGACCGAGGCATCTCGGGGGCGCCCCACGCGCCGCTGGCCGGACCCGTCGTCCATCGGACGATCATGGCCGCTCCGCAGCACCGGCGCAGCGGAGCGCCCCATCAGTCGACGGGCGTCGGCTCGAGGTCGTCGTGACGGTCGGGCTCGCCGCCGCCGCCGTCGAACGCCTCCTGGCGCAGCAGGACCGCCTCGGCGCCGCCCAGCTCGGGGGTGGCGGCGAACGAGGTGAGCGCGTCGTCCTCGTCGACGTCGACCGCACCGGTGGCGTCCTCGGCCGCCCGCGCCGGCAGGAACACGAGGGCGACGAGCGCGCCGATGAGGGCGAACCCGGCGGCGACGAGCAGGCCGCGCCCCATGGACGAGGCGAAGGCGTCTCGGGCGGCGTCGGCCACCTGGGTGCCGACCGGCGTGTCGATGGCGCGTGGGTCGCCGCCCAGGCGGGCCGCCACCGCCATCGCCTGGCCGATCGAGTCGGACGCCGGCTCGACCACCGCGCTCGGCAGGCCGAGCCCACCGAGCCGGCTGGTGACGGCCGGCCCGTACTGCGACGACAGCACGCTGCCGATCACGGCGACGCCCAGGGCGCCGCCCACCTGGCGCGTGGTGTCGTTCATCGCGGAGCCGACGCCAGCCTTCTCCCGGGGCAACGAGCCCATGATCGACTCGGTGGCCGGCGCCATCGCCAGGGCGATGCCGATGCCGAGCAGGATCTGCGCGGGCAGCACCCGGCCGTACCCGAGCTCAGGGGTGACGGTGGCGGCGACCGCCATGCCGACGGCGACGATGGCGAGCCCACCGGCCACGGTCAGCTTCGTGCCGATGCGGTGGGCCAGCTTCGTGGACTGCGGCGCCACGATCATCAGCGCCAGGGCGATCGGCACCGAGCGGATGCCGGCCTCGAGCGGGGAGAACCCGAGCACGAACTGCATGAACTGGGTCAGTACGAAGCCCGACCCGAACATGGCGAAGAAGGTGAGGGTGACCGCGAGGTTGGCGGCGCTGAAGCGCCGGTTCCGGAAGAACCGGATGTCGAGCATCGGATGGGGCGTGGTGCGCTCCCACCAGAGGAAGGCGCCGAGGGTGACCGCGCCCACCGCGAACGCGCCCACCACCTCGGGCGAGCCCCATCCCTTCGCCGGCGCTTCGATGATCGCCCACACCATCGCCACGAGGCCGACGATCGAGAGCACGGCACCGGCCGGATCCAGCGGCTGGCTGTCCTCGGCGCGCGAGTTCGGCAGCAAGAGGTAGCCCGCGGGCAGGGCGACGGCGACGACCGGCACGTTGACGAAGAACACCGAGCCCCAGCTGAAGTGCTCGAGCAGGTAGCCCCCGAGCATCGGCCCCACGGCCACGCCGATGCCCGACACGCCGGCCCAGATGCCGATGGCCTTCGCCCGCTCCTTGGGGTCGGTGAAGATGTTGGTGAGCAGCGACAGGGTGGCAGGCATGATCAGCGCGCCACCGACGCCCATCACGGAGCGGGTGGCGATCAGCATCCCGGCGCTGGTGGCCAGGCCCGAGGCGATCGAGCCGAGCACGAAGATCACCAGCCCGATCGACAGCGCGGAGCGTCGGCCGTAGCGGTCGCCGAGGCTGCCGGCGGTGAGCAGGAGGCCGGCGAACACCAGCGTGTAGCCGTCGACGATCCACTGGAGCTGCGAGGTGGTGGCGCCCAGGTCGTCGGCCAGGCGCGGCAGGGCGACGTTGAGGATCGTGTTGTCGAGGCCCACCACCAGCAAGCTGAGGCACAGCACGCCGAGGCCGATCCAGCGGCGGTCGTAGGTCGTCTGCGGGTCCACGGCGGTCCTCGGTGTCGATCGGGGGGCGAGCTTCGGTGCAGGGGGATCACCTCCGGGGGCGGGAGCCCGGAGGCGATCGACCCCTGCGTCGCCATTATGGAACCATCGAGTTCCGAAACTCAACGTTCTCGGAAGTGACCTTCGCCACCCGGACCCGGCTCGTTCTGCCGGCCCACCCGTTCTGCCGCACCCAGCGGTCCACCACGACCACCCCGCACGGCAGACCCGAACGCACCGCACCACCCACCCGTTCTGCCGCACCCAGCGGTCCACCACGACCACCCCGCACGGCAGAACCGGCAAGGGCGCGGGATCACGCAGCGGCGCGGCGGGCGAGGGCCTCTCGCACGGCGGCGACCACCAGCGCCGGCGTCTGCACGACCTGCTCGTAGGTGAACTCGAGGACGAGGTACCCCTCGAGCAGGAGCCGGTTCCGCCGGCGCGCGTCCGATGCACGCTGCTCGGCCGACGCATGGCCGACGGCACCGGACACCTCGACGACGATCCTCGGCTCGACGTACAGGAAGTCGACGCGGGCGACGAACGCGCCGCGGGCGGCGATGCGCCGCTGGCAGACCGGGAGGGCGACTCGGGCCTCGCGGAGCACGCGGAGCAGCTCGCGCTCGAGCCAGCTCTCGGTCGGGTGGTCGGCCCGCGCCTGGAGGACGCCCTCGAACACGGCCACGCCGTCGCGACCACGGCATCGCAGCTGCTCGAGCCGCCACCACAACCAGGGATCGCTTGCCAGGCCGAGACGAACCGCGTCATCGACGGCCCCGCGCACGCGATCGGCGGAGATCGTCGGCACCAGCGCGGCCAGGGTCATCAGCGTGCGGGCCACCCCGATCGTCGGGATGCCGTCGACCCTGGTCACGTCATGGCGCGGGAGCGCCGTGGTGGAGTGGACGCGCGCCAACGGGCTCTCGTGCGGGCTCGTGCGGCCGAGGCGGAGCACCTCGGGTTGCGTCGGCGACGCGAACCCGGGGATCCCGTGGAGCCATGCCGACGAGCGGTGCGACACGGGCGCGCCGGTGTCGAGCGATGCCGCGAGGAGCCGCGCCGATGCATCGAGCTCGACCCCACCGGCGGCGAACACGTGGGAGCTGAGCCGACGCAGCGATCCGTCGGCCACCATCGACCGCCTCACGCCGCGAGGGATGCCGAGCTCGTGCAGATCGGCCGAAGTGATGAGCCCGCGCTGGCCGCGGGCCCGTTCGAACGTGGTGCGTCGGTGCGATGCCATGCGCCCAGTCCAGCGAGGGGGTCTGACGGCGAAGCCCGCGCGGCGGCCGCCTGCGACCCATCTGGCTCACCGACCATGCCCGGAACCGCGCTCCCGCCCGTTCTGCCGCACCCAGCGGTCCACCAGGACCACCCCGCACGGCAGAACCGAACGCACCGCACCACCCACCCGTTCTGCCGCACCCAGCGGTCCACCACGACCACCCCGCACGGCAGAACCGAACGCACCGCACCACCCACCCGTTCTGCCGCACCCAGCGGTCCACCACGACCACCCCGCACGGCAGAACCGAACGCAGACACCGACGCCCCGGGGCGCGGGGTCGGGGGAAGCGCGGTGGCCGCTCGGCGGCGCGTCAGCTAGGAGGAGGACTTCTGGGCGAGGAGCTGGGCGACGAGCTTGCCGTCGGCCTGGCCCTTCGAGGCCTTCATGATCTGGCCGGTGAAGAAGCCGCTGAGCTTCTTGCGGGCCTTGTCGTCGCCCGTGCAGAACGAGGCCCACTCGTCGGGGTTCGCCGCGATGACCTGGTCGACGATGGCTTCGAGGGCACCGGTGTCCATGGCCTCGAAGCCCTTGGCCGCCGCCACCTCGGCGGCCGAGCGCGACGGATCGGCCACCAGCTCGGCGAGCACCTGCTTGGCCTGCGTGGCGGTCAGCTCGCCGCCCACCTCCATGCGCACCACCTCGGCGAGGCGCTCGGCGGGGAGCTCGGCGCCTCCATCGACCGCGAGGTTCTGCACGACGTGGAGCAGCACCCGGGCGGGGTCGCCGCCCGCCGCGATGGCCGCGAGCGCTTGGTCGTCTTGGCCACGCTCGACCGCGACCACCACCGGCTCAGAGGTGATCGGCTCGCCGACCACCGCCGCCAGGCGATGGCGACGCTGCGAGGGCAGCAGCGGCAAGGCGGCGCGCAGCTCGTCGAGCCGAGAGGAGGGGAGCTCCACGGGCACGAGGTCGGGCTCGGGGAAGTACCGGTAGTCGTCGGCCTCCTCCTTCGAGCGCATGGTGTGGGTCCGGCCGTCGGCCTCGTCCCAGTGGCGGGTCTCCTGCACCACCTTCTCGCCCGAGGCGTGGAGGTCGGCCTGGCGCTTCGCCTCGAACTCGATGGCGCGCACCAGCGAGCGCAGCGAGTTGACGTTCTTGATCTCGCAGCGGGTGCGCAGCTCGTCGGAGCCTTCGGGGCGCACGGAGATGTTGGCGTCGACGCGCATCGACCCCTCCTCCATCTTCCCGTCGCTCACGCCGCACGCCACGAGGATCGAGCGGAGCTCGGCCACGTACTGGCGGGCCTGCTCGGCCGAGCGCACGTGGGGGCGGCTCACGATCTCGAGCAGGGGCACCCCGGCGCGGTTGTAGTCGACCAGCGAGTACTCGGCGCCCTTGATGCGGCCGGCACCGCCGACGTGGGTGGACTTGCCGGTGTCCTCCTCCAGGTGGGCTCGCTCGATGCCGACCACGTGGCCCGACGGCAGCTCCAGGGCCCCGTCGACCACGATCGGCTGGTCGTACTGGGAGATCTGGAAGTTCTTCGGCATGTCCGGATAGAAGTAGTTCTTCCGGCTGAAGACGCTGCGCTGCACGGTGGCCCCGATGGCGAGGCCGAACGTGGCGGCCAGCTCCACCGCCCGCTCGTTGACCACCGGCAGGGTTCCCGGCAGGCCCAGGGTGACCGGGTCGACGTTCGTGTTCGGCTCGTCGCCGAACTGGTTGGGCGCGCCCGAGAACATCTTGGTCACCGTGTGGAGCTCGGCGTGGACCTCGAGGCCGCACACCAGCTCCCAGCGCGAGCCGTCGTGGGCCTCGACCACGAGCACGTCGTCGGACGCGGCGACCGTGATCGGGTGGCCGAGCGAGTCGGTGGGGACGGTGGGGGCGTTCGCCATCAGGCGTCCTCCTCGGCGGTCGACGGGGCGGCCGCCTCCAGGACGGCCGCGGCGCGGAACATGGCGACCTCGCCCAGCGCCGGCGCCAGCACCTGCACGCCGACCGGGAGCCCCGTGGCGTCGGTGCCGAACGGCACCGACATGGCCGCGTCCCCGGCCAGGTTGGTGGGGATCGTGCAGATGTCGTTGAGGTACATCGTCAGCGGATCGGCGATCGCGCCCACCTCGAACGCCGTGGTGGGCGTGGTGGGCGAGAGCAGGACGTCGACGCGCTCGTAGGCCGCGGCGAAGTCGCGGCAGATCAGCGTGCGCACCTTCTGGGCCTTGCCGT
>JAGQSL010000469.1 GCA_020439525.1 Acidimicrobiales bacterium
CCGCGGCCGCCTCGGCGGCGGCGAGCAGGCCCGGCTCGGAGAGGTCGGCGGTGTGGGCGAAGCCGGTGGTGTCGCCCACCACGACGCGGATGCCCGCGCCCCGGTCGCGACCCGAGCCGAGCTCCTCGATCCTCCCGTCGTCGAGCCGGCCCGACGAGGACCGCTTGTCCTCCACGAACACCTCGGCGAAGTCGCCTCCGGTCTGGAGGGCGGCCCCCAGCACCCGCGACACCACGGCTTCCTCGATCACCTCGTGGACCTCTCGTTCGACAGCGAGCCCGGCCGAGGGGTTGTGCCACCCGGCGGGGAGCGGCTTATCGTACCGAGGTGCCCGTGCATCTCGGACTGACCGCGAAAGTCGATCTGACGGTGACCGCCGATGACACGGCGGAGTCGGTCCGCAGCGGCGACGTGCCCGTGCTGGCCACGCCTCGGATCGTGGCCCTGGTCGAGGAGGCGGCGGTCGCCGCGGTCGCCGGGCAGCTCGCCGCTGGGGAGACCACGGTGTCCATGCGGGTGCAGCTCGACCACCTCGCCCCCTCGGCGGTGGGCGCCACGGTGACGGCCTCGGCGAAGCTCGAGAAGGTCGAGGGCCGACGCCTGAAGTTCTCGGTCTCGGTGAACGACGCCCGCGGCCTGGTGGCCGCCGGCAAGGTCACCCGGGTGGTCGTGGAGCGCGAGCGCTTCATGGACAAGTGCCTGTGACCGCCCCGGACGCTCGGTGACCCACCCCATCGAGGTCGTCGGCCTCGACGCCGACGACACGCTCTGGCACAGCGAGATCTACTTCGACCGCACCCAGCGGCGCTTCGACGAGATCGTCGGCCGCTACGTCGATCCCGAGGTCGACGTGCACCGGGTCCTCACCGCGGTGGAGCGCCGGAACCTGGGCCGCTACGGCTACGGGATCAAGGGCTTCACGCTGTCCATGCTCGAGGCGGCGATCGAGGTGACCGACGGCGCCATCGGCGTGGAGGAGGTGAGCCAGCTGCTCGCCGCGGGACGAGCGATGCTCGACCACCCCGTGGAGCTGCTCGACGGCGTCGACGAGGCGCTCACCCGGCTCTGCGACGACGGCTACCGGCTCGTCATCGTGACCAAGGGCGACCTCCACCACCAGGAGCTGAAGATCGGGGCCTCGGGCCTGGCCGACCGGGTGGAGCGCATCGAGATCGTCGCCGAGAAGGACCCCGCCACCTACCTCCGGGTGGTGGCGTCGATGGGCGTCGCCCCCGAGCGCTTCTGCATGGTGGGCAACTCGGTGCGCAGCGACGTGCTGCCCGTGATCGAGATCGGTGGGAGGGCGGTGCACATCCCCTACCACCTCACCTGGGAGGCCGAGCACGCAGAGCACGACGGTTCGGTGCCCGAGCTGGCCTCGATCGCCGAGCTCCCCGCCTGGCTCGCCTCGCTGCGCTGACCGGCGAGCCGCTCGGTTCTGCAGCGACCCGTGGTCACCCACGACCACCCAGCGCTGCAGAACAGCTCGACACCGGTTCTGCAGCGCCCCGTGGTCACCCACGACCACCCAGCGCTGCAGAACGGGGCGACCGTCGGACCGCGACGTGCCGGCGCGACCGGCGTCAGTCGTCGGCGAGGAACTCGTGCACGGCCGCCCACCACGCCTCGGGGTGCTCGAACTGGGGGCTGTGGGCCGCGTCGGGGACCACGACGTGGCGCGCCCCGGGGATCGCCGCCGCCATGCGCTCGGCCGCGGCGACGAAGTCGCGGTCCTCGGCGCCGACCAGCACCAGCGCAGGGACGTCGATCGCCTCCAGCTCGACGAGGCGGTCGGGCCGCGACGTGAGCTCGAGCCCCATCGCCGCGTACATGGCACCCGAGCAGCGGTGGACCTTGGCGTCGGCGAAGGCGGCGTAGCCCTCGCGCTCGGCGCGCAGCCGAAGGTCCGAAGGCGCCTTCGGGCCGGCCGGGAGCATCGCGATCAGCTCCAGGAGCGCGGGCAGCCCGTCGCGGCGCAGGACGTCGACGGCGAGCGCGACCGTGGCCGGGTCGAGGCCCTCGACCGGGCCGTGGTGGGTGTCCATCAGCACGAGGCGCTCGACGTGGCCCGTGCGCCGCAGCACCAGCTCCTGGGCGATCATCCCGCCCATCGAGTGCCCCAGCAGCGAGAAGCGCTCCCACCCGAGGTCGTCGGCGAGGGCGACCAGGTCGTCGGCGAAGGTGGCGAGGGAGTAGGCGGCCTCGTCGTCGGGCTGGTCGGCGTCGCCGTGGCCTCGGAGGTCGGGGGCGACCA
>JAGQSL010000470.1 GCA_020439525.1 Acidimicrobiales bacterium
GAGCGCAAGCGCAGCCAGCTCGCCGCGGCCGCCCTCGCCGAGGCCGAGGTCCGCCAGGCCGAGCAGCATCGCCTCGAGCGCGCCCTGCTCGCCGAACCGGTCCTCCGGCGCGCCGACCTCTCGCTCACCTCCCGGTACCAGGCCGCGCGCCCCGGGGTGGTGAGCGGCGACTTCTTCGATGCCATCGAGCTCGACGACGGGACGGTGCGGCTGGTGGTGGGCGACGTCGCCGGCCACGGGGCCGACGAGGCCGCGCTCGGGGTCGCCCTGCGCGCCGGCTGGCGATCGCTCGTGCTCGCCGGGCTCGACCCGACCGACCTGCTGGTGGCGCTCGAGGAGCTGATCGCCGCCGAGCGGCGCAACGGCGACGAGTTCGCCACGGTCTGCGACCTCACGATCGCGCCCGACCTCACCTCGGTGTGCGTCCGCAGCGCCGGGCACCCCCCGCCGGTGCTGGCCGGGCGCGGCGCGCTCGTCGACACCGCCCGTCGCGCCCCGCTCGGCGTGCGCCTCGGGCCACGCGACCTTCCGGGCACCCGGCACGACCTGCCAGCCCGGTGGTCGCTCGTCGCCTACACCGACGGCCTGTTCGAGGTCCGTTCCGGCGACGGCGTGCTCGCCGCCGAGGCGGTGCCGCCGGCGGTCGAGGCGGCCGCCGGGCACGAGGGCGTCGACGCCGACGCCCTCATCGCCGCGTTCGCCGGGCTCGACGTCGAGGGGTGGCGCGACGACGTGGCGGTCATCGTGATCTCGGGGTGGCCGGCCCCGTGAGCGGCGATCGTCGCCGGCCCCGCTCGCTGACAGCGGTGTCGACCTTCGCCGTGCTCGCCGGGGGCCTCGTGCTGCTGCTCGGCGTGGGCGCCGTGTGGGCCGGCTTCGCCTCGCTCCTCGACGCCCGCTCCCGGGTGTTCGACCAGCTCGAGCCGTCGCTGATCGACAGCGAGCGCCTCACCGCCGCCCTCCTCGACCAGGAGACCGGCATCCGCGGCTACGCCCTGGCGCGCGACGATCGGATGCTCGACCCGTACCGGGCCGGACGCGACGCCGAGCAGCAGCTGGTCGTGGCCCTGCGCTCGCGCTTCGACGACCAGGCACGCGGGTCCACGTTGGCGGGGCAGCTCGACGCGGTGGAGGCCGGCGCGGCCGCGTGGCGTGACGAGTTCGCCGCGCCCGTGCTCGCCGGCGAGGTCTCCGCCGCCGACCTGGACGCGACCATCCTGCGCTCGAAGGCGTCCTTCGACGCCGTCCGCGCCGACCTCGACGAGCTCCAGGACGCGGTGGTCGTCGCCCACGACGAGGCGCAGACCGACCTGGAGGAGGCGACGACGCGGCTCGTGGCGACCGTGGTGGTGGCCATCGGCCTGCTGGCCGCCCTCGGCACCGGCGGCGCCTGGTTCCTGCGGCGCCGGGTGGTGCGGCCCCTCGCCCAGCTGGTCGAGAGCACCGACGCGGTGGCCGCCGGCCACCTCGAGGAGCCGATCCGAGCCGACGGCCCCGCCGAGATCGAGCACCTGGCCGAGCAGGTGAGCTCGATGCGCGACCGCATCGTCGCCGAGCTCGCCGCGGTGGAGTCGGCGCGCGCCGAGCTCGACGAGCACGCCGCCGAGCTGGCCCGCTCGAACGACGACCTCGAGCAGTTCGCGTACGTCGCGTCCCACGACCTCCAAGAGCCGCTGCGCAAGGTGGCGTCGTTCTGCCAGCTCATCGAGCAGCGCTACGGCGACCAGCTCGACGAGCGGGGCCGCTCGTACATCGAGTTCGCCGTCGACGGCGCCAAGCGGATGCAGGCGCTGATCTCGGACCTGCTCGACTTCTCGCGCGTCGGGCGCACCGCCGATCGCTTCGTGCCGTGCGACCTGCGCGCCCTGGCGATCGAGGCGATCGACGGGGCCCGCGTCCTCGCCCCCGACGCCACCTTCGAGGTCGGCGACCTGCCGATCGTCGCCGGCGACCCCTCGCTGTACGGCGCCCTGCTCCAGAACCTCGTCGGCAACGCCATCAAGTACCGCAGCCCCGA
>JAGQSL010000471.1 GCA_020439525.1 Acidimicrobiales bacterium
CCGCTCGCCCTCGCCCACGCCCTCCGATGCCACACGCACCTGGCCACGGCGCGCGACGGCCACCAGGAGGTCGCCGACCGTCCGCCGCCGAGCGAGCTCCTCGACGAGCTGCTCTTCGTCGACGAGCCGGCCACCGGCCCGGGCCCACCGCTCGCGCAGCTCGTCGACCCCTCGCCCACCTCGGCGCGGCACCTGGCGCGCGACCTCGCCGCCGCTGCGCTGCTCGACGGCGACGACGCCGACGGGCTCGTGTCGGCAGTGAGCGAGATCGTGACCAACGCCCACCTCCACGGACGAGGCCCCGTCGAGCTGTGCGCCTGGCGGGCCGACTCGGAGGTGGTGGTGACGGTGACCGATCGCGGCGATGGCCCGAGCGACCCGACGGTCGGGCTCGCTCCGGCCGTGCGCCGGCCGGGCGAGGGGGGCTTCGGCCTGTGGATCGCCAGCCAGGTGTGCCGCTCGGTGACCCTGCACCGCCAGCCGGGCGCCTTCGCCGTGCGGCTCGTCGCCTGCCCCCGGGAGGACCCGTGACCCCCGCTCGCGAACCGGACGATCGCCAGGCCGGGCCGGGGTACGGTGAGCCGGTGGACACCGCTGAGCCGTCGTTCGAGGTCACGAGCGATGCGAGCCGCCCCGCCGTCCTCGTCGTGCGAGGCGAGCTGGATGCGGTGAGCGCACCCCAGCTCCGCGAGGCGCTCGACGAGGCCCGCTCGGCCGGCGGCGACGATGTCCGCATCGACCTGAGCGACGTCACCTTCATCGACTCCTCGGGCCTGCAGTCCATCACCGCCGCCCTTCGCGAGCTGCGCGACGAGGGCCGGGACCTCCGGGTGGAGGGGGCCAGCCGGGCGGTCCGGCGGATCTTCGAGGTCACCGGCCTGCGCCACCTCCTGCTGGCGGACTGAACGGGGCCGGGCGTGGCGGCGGGCGCCGGTTCCGAGGTCGGCCCGAGGCGGGCGTGGGCGCCGGTGGTCGTGGTGCTGGTCGGTGCGATCGGCGTGGCGGTCCTCGCCACCTCGGCGTACCAGGTGCAGCGCACGGCCGAGCGCGACCAGCTGCGCCAGCGCGCGGCAGAGGCGTCCACGGCGCTCGAGGCGGTGCTCCCGGTGTTCGGCGTGCCCCTCGCCTCGGCGGTCGCGGTCGTCGACGAGACCGACGACGATCCCGCGGCGTTCGAGCGGGTCATCGGGGGCTTCGTCGGCGACCAGGGCCTGGCATCGAGCGCGGCGCTGTGGCGGACCGGCGCCGACGATCCCGAGCCCGTCATCGAGCTGGGTCGGGCCTCGCAGCTCGCCGCCGCACCCGCCGCGGAGCGGGCCCGGACGATCGACGAGGCGCCCGTGGGCGTCCTCGGCATCGTCGACCTGACCGACCGGCCGGTGCGCGCCATCGGCTTCACGCTCGCCTCGGCGAAGGCCGACCCCGACGGACGCCGGGCCGTCGCCTACCTCGAGATCGCGCTGCCCGACGACCCGACGGCCATCGACCTGGCCGGCGACGCGTACGACGACCTCGATTCGGCGATCTACCTCGGCGACCGGGCCCGCCCGAGCGCGCTGCTCACCGCCACGACCCGCGACCTTCCCCTGCGCGGCGCGGAGCAGGTCGTGGTGCCCTGGGGCGACGGCGAGCTGCTGCTGCAGTTCGTGCCCCGTGGCCGGCTGGTGGGCGGCCTGCTGGCGACCCTGCCGCTGATCATCGCCGTGGTCGGAGGGCTGCTGGTGGCGGCGTTCGGGCTCCTCGCCCACCGGCTGCAGCGGACCGGGCGCCGCGCCAGCCAGCTCGCCCGCGCCAACGAAGCCCTCTACCTCGAGCAGCAGGGCGTGGCCGTCACGCTGCAGCGCCAGCTGCTGCCCGAGTCGCTCCCCGACGACCCGCGGGTCGAGCTCGCCCAGCGCTACCAAGCCGGCGTCGCCGGGATCGAGGTCGGGGGCGACTGGTACGACGCGGTGCTCGTCGACGACGGCCGGCGCCTCGTGCTCACGGTCGGCGACGTGTCGGGCCAGGGCCTGCCGGCCGCCACCGTGATGATCACGTTGCGGATCGCCGTGCGCGCCTGGGCGAGCGAGGGCGACCGCCCGGCCCAGATCCTCGAGAAGCTCGACCGGATGCTCGACGTCCGCACCGACGGCCACTTCGCCACGGTGCTGTGCGCCGCGCTCGACCTCGCCACCGGTCGGATCGAGCTGGCGAGCGCCGGGCACCCCGTGCCCGTCGTGGCCCGCGGGAGCGAGGCTCGCACCGTCGAGGTACGGCCAGGCCTGCCGATCGGCGTCGGCCCCGATGCCTACCAGCCCGCCGAGGTGGGGCTCGAGCCCGGCGACCTGCTCGTCGCCTTCACCGACGGCCTGTTCGAACGGCGCGGCGAGGTGGTCGACGACAGCATGGAGCGGGTGCGCGTCGCGGTCGGCGAGCTCGTCCACCAGCCCGCCCAAGACGTGGTCGACGGGCTCGTGCGGGCGCTCGCCGCCGACGAGGCCCCCGACGACACGGCGGTGCTGGCGGTTCGGTGGATCGGCGGGTTCCCCACCGCACCCAGCGGGTAGCGGGGCGACGACCGCGAGCCAGGAGGCCGTCCGTGAGCGCCGATCCGACCACCGAGCCCGACCCCGACGAGCCGACCGAGACCGGCCTCACCGAGGCCGATCACGAGCGCCAGCGGCGCGACGCCCGCGAGTACGCCGAGGAGGTCGTGGCCGAGGCCGGCGACGACGAACCCGGAGCGGGTTAGCGGGCCCGGCCGTCGGGCGAGCGCAGCGGGAGCTCGGCGACCAGGTCGCTGTCGGTGGCGCTGGCCTCGGGGCCGTAGCCCAGCACGATCGTGCCCTGGGCGCCGCAGCTCGGGCAGGTGGCCGCCACGACGAGCACCATGTCGGCCGGGTCCGACGCGCCCTCGAGGCGCCGCTCGTCGTCGATCGTCCACTCGCTCAGGGGATGGACCTCGCGGCAGCGGCCGCAGCGCAGCGTCGCCGGATCGGACCCGGGGATGAGCTGCTCGCTCCACCCGTCGGCGGCGAGCCGGGCGATCACCGACTGGGCCTCGTCCTCGTCGTTGGGGACGCCCGGGATCGACGGCTCGGCTCCCTCGAGGGTCGTCACCTCATCGCCGTCGGTCGCGTCGGAACCCTGCGGAGCCACTGGCCCACCTCCTGTCGTCGCCCTCCCCTTCCCCCGTGGGGCGACGCCCGAAACCGGGGGTTTGCCTGCGCTCGGCGGGCGGGAAGCGGGAGCAACCGCCTCGCCTCGCGCCGGAGCCTCGATGACCAGCACCGCAACCGCCGCTGCCGCCCCCGAGCACGAGTCCGTCGTGCGTGCCGAGGTCGCCGCCCTGCGCGTCCGCTGCCGGCGCGCCGCGCGAGCGGCCGCGGGGGCGAGGGAGGCGACCGCCCGATGCCGTGCGGCGCGCACCATCCCCCGCGGCGCCAGCGCCGCCGACGCCGACCGCCAGCCTGCGGTCTCGCCCGAGGTGTGGCTCCTCCACGTCCGCTACCACCGTTGGGGAGATGCCCCGACCTTGGCGGCGCGGGCGGCCGAGTACGACCGCTACGCGGTGTCGCTCGCCGTGCGGCTCCAGCGCGAACACGAGTCGCTCGACGACCTCCGCCAGGTGGCTCGTGAGGGCCTGATCGCCGCCCTGCGCCGGTTCGATCCCGACCGCGGGCTGCCGTTCCCCGCCTTCGCCACGCCGACGATCATGGGCGCCCTGCGCCGCCACTACCGCGATCGCGGGTGGGCGGTGCGGGTGCCGCGACGGGTGCACGAGGTGGCGATGGCTGCCCGCCGGGCCGAGGAGGATCTCACGGCGTCGCTCGGCCGGCTCCCGAAGGTGGACGAGGTGGCGGCACGGCTCCGGATCTCGGTGGACGACCTCCTCGAGGTGCAAGACGCCCTCCATGCTCGCAACGCCGCGTCGATCGACGGGCACATCGGCCACGACGGCGAACGCCGGGGGATCTCGCTCGGCGAGCCCGATCCGCGCCTCGCGAGGGCAGACGACCGGGTCGACCTGCGCGAGGCGCTCGGCCAGCTCGACGACCGGGAGCGGGAGGTGGTCCACCTGTACTTCTTCGAGGAGTGGTCGCAGGCCGCGATCGGCGAGCACTTCGACGTGAGCCAGATGCAGGTCTCGCGGTGGTTGAGCAGCATCCTGCGCCGACTGCGCGTCCAGGTCCGCGTCGAGCCTGCCGCCGGCTGACCACCCGCCCGCTCGTGGCGGATCGCCCCTCATCCGTCGAGCAGGACCACCACGGTCGAGCCCGCGGGGCCCACCGCCAACGCCCGGGCACCGGCGCCCTCCACGACGTGCGGGACCGTCCGGCGCGCCGACGCCGCCAGCTCGCGCAAGGCGGCATCGTCCGGAACCCCACCATGGCTGACCTCGCGGGTGCGCAGCACGACGCGGTCGTCGCCGTCGAGCACCATCGCCGGTCGGCCCACCTCGGGCAGGAGCGCCGCGAGCGCGGCGCGCACCGCCGGGGTGGCATCGCCGCCGAGCGCAGCTTCGGCCGCGCCCAGCTCCCGCTGGGCCTCCTCCAGGGCCGTGACCGCCCGGTCGAGCTCTGAGGCGCTCGACCGGAGCGCTCCCCGCAGGGCGCCTTCGGCGCGGAGGTCGACCTCGTCGTCGGGCCCGCTGCTGGCCCGGCCCCCACCGTCGCCGCCCATCGGGTCATCCGTCGCCCCACCATCGGGGTGCCCCGGGCCGCTCACCGCGCCCCCGACGACCAGCTCCACGGCGAGGCCTCGGCCAGCTGGGCATCGACCGCCTCGAGCACGTCGACCGTCTCGATCTGCAACAGCCCGGGGTCAGGGCGGGTGGCGTGGGGGTCGCCCGTGGTCCCCGCCCAGAGCACGCGGTGCGCCGGGTCGGCGGGCGGCCCCCATCGGCGCGGGTCGGTGGGGCCGAAGAGGAGCACGGACGGGCGTCCGAAGGCGGTGGCCAGGTGGGCCACCCCGGTGTCCCCGCAGATCACGATCCGGGCCTCGGCCACGATCCGGCACAGCCCGGCCACGTCGGTTCGGCCCGTGGCGATGCGGAGGTGGGAGCGGAGGTGGTCGGGGAGCAGGGCGGCGAGCACCTCGGCCAGCTCCCGCTCGTCGGGGTCGCCGGTGACCGTCACGTCGAGGCCCGCGTCGACGAGGTGGCGGACGACCTCCGCGTAGCGCTCGACCGGCCATCGCCGAGCCGCCGAGGCCGCCCCGGGGTGCACCACGACGCGCTCGGGATGCTCGGCCCAGGTGGCGTGCGGCTCGATCCGCAGGTCCCAGGGGTCGGCGGGGACGGCCATAGCCTCACGCACGAGTCGGCACCAACGGTGGCGCTCGGGTTCGTCGGGATCCCAGCAAGGCGCGCCCTCGAGCCCGAAGCCGACCGCGCGGCGCGGCGCGAGGCGCTCCAGCGCCTCCCCGCTCTCGGGGCCGGGCCCGTGGAGGTCGATCGCCAGGTCCACGCCGGCGAGGCGACGGCAGAGGGGCGCGTCGAGGCTTCGCTGGGGGGCGAGCTCGTCGGCGATCCCGGCGAGGGCCACCAGCGGGGCGAGCTCGAGCGGTGCGGCCAGCACGATGCGGTGGGGCAGGCTGCGCCGCAAGGCGCGCAGCGCCGGCACGGCGGCGCACAGGTCGCCGAGCCCGCGTGCTCGCAGCACGACCGCCTCAGGGCGGCTCCCTCGAGCGGGGGGTTCGCTCACCCGGCCCAGTGCCCGGTCGACGTCGAGGCCAGACCCGCTCGCGGTGGCGAGCGGCACGGATCGAGGAGTGGGGCCGACGGGTACCAGAGCGCGTCCGAGACGGTCCGCCGACCGAGGAGCCCCCATGCCCGAGCCTGTCCGCTTCCCCTTCGCCTTCGCCCCCGCCTTCCGTTGGCCGGCCCGGCTCGTCGGGGTGCACGAGGGCACGGCGAGCGTCCTGGTCGACGCCGAGCACCTCGACGCCCGGTTCGGGCCCTGGCGGGTGACCACACCGCTGGCGAACCTCGCTGGCGCCGGCCTGAGCGGCCCCTACGCCGTCGCCAAGACCATCGGCCCGGCCCACCTCTCCCTCGCCGATCGCGGGCTCACCTTCGCCACCAACGCCGAGGCGGGGGTGTGCCTGACCTTCCGCGACCCGGTGCCCGGCATCGATCCCTTCGGCTGGGTCCGCCACCGTGGCCTCACCGTCACGGTCGCCGACCCCGACGCGCTGGTGCAGCTCCTGGCCGAGCACGGCATCGCCCGGACCGACGGCGCGTGGGTGGACGAGCAGCAGGAGGCCCACGACGAGCTCCACACCATGACGGCGAGCGAGCTCCGACAACTGGCCAAGGAGCGAGGCGTGGCCCACGCCTCGAGCGCACGCAAGGCCGATCTCGTCGCCCTTCTCGAGGAGGACCTGGCGACCCACCTCCCCGACGAGCTGGCATCGTGAGCGGCGAGCTGCACCGCCGACGTCGCTGGCTGGGCACCGTGGGCGTCGGTGCCCTCCTCGGCCTGGCCGCGGCGTGCGGCACGGGGAGCGGCCCGAAGGGCAACCCCTCCGACGACAACCGGATCGAGGACACCACGACCGTGGTGCCATCGTCCTCCACGAGCGAACCCACCACCACCGATGCCCGTGCCGGGGCGGGATCGTCGACCACCGCCACGGTGGGCCCCGGCGTCTCCGAGCGCACGCCCGGCGAGGCCCAGCCCAACGGCGACGGCCAGGGCGAGGCCGAGTCGTACCCGCCGACGAACACCGACGAGGGGACCTCGGGCATCGGCGGCAGCGGGGGCGCGGGCGGCTGACCCCGATGTCGGGGGTTGGGCGGCCCCGGCGCCGGGCAGGGACGGGCATGGCCGAAGAGCATCCGCACCACCAGCAGGCGCCGGTCGAGGTGCAGGGCGGCGACGCCGTGCTGCCCGATGCCGACGAGGCGCCCACCGCCGCCGATCTCGCGCCGGAGGAGCCTCCCTCGGACGCACCGGCGACGGGCGATCCGGACAAGAAGCCCGCCGTGTCGCCGCCGGTGCCCGCCCACGGCGAGGTGG
>JAGQSL010000089.1:0-1156 GCA_020439525.1 Acidimicrobiales bacterium
TCGGAGCTGCACGCCGCGAGCGGGGCGAGCAGGAGCAGGGCGGCGGCGAGCAGCGCGCGCCGAGGAGCGGGGTGGGGAGCCATGAGGCCGACGGTAGCGGTGGCCGTCAGGCCGTGCGCTGGTCGAGGGGGAGGTGGTTGGCGTCGCCGAGCGCCCGCAGCGACCAGAGGTTGGCGCCGGCGATCGGGTCGGTGGCGAGCACGGCCACCGAGGCGTGGCCCATCGTGAAGCGCAGCCACTCCCACGGTTCCGACGGCACGCCGAGCAGGTGGGCGACGAGCGTGCTGTTGGTGCCGCCGTGGGCGACGACCACGATCCGGTCGGGTGCGCCGTCGGGCACCACCCAGAGCCCGGGCTCGTCGGCCGGCACGATCCCGTGCTCGCCGAGCAGGCCGTCGATCGCGCCCGTCACGCGTGCGTGGAACGTGGTGAAGTCCTCGCCGCCGGGGAACCCGGACCGCCACGCCTCCCGGTCGGCCGCGCGCATCGACTCGAACGCGTCGCGCACCACCTCGATGGCGACGCCGTCCCAGTGGTCGGGGCTGCGCAGCTCGACGAGGTCCTCGCGGGTGTCGATCGGCAGGTCGAGCGCCTCCGCGATCGGCGCCGCGGTCTGCTGGGCCCGAGCGGCGTGGGAGGCGTAGAGGTGGTCCACGTCGCCGCGCCCCGGGGCGTCCTCGGTGTCGGCCAGGCGGCGGGCCACCAGCGCCGCCTGCGCGTGGCCGAGCGCGGTGAGGCCGGGGTCGTTGCGGTTGCGGCCGTCGGGCGAGACCCAGTCGGGCTGGGCGTGGCGGACGAGGATGAGCTCCATGGCCGGACCCTACCGAGGGGGTCCGACAGGCGAGCGCGGGGTTCGGCCCGCCCTCGGTGCTACGAGCGGGCCAGGGTCTTGCGGTTCTTGAACTTGGCCTTCAGGTAGTCCTTGTTCATCAGCGCGATGAAGTCGATCGAGATCTCCTTCGGGCACGCCTCCTGGCACTCGCCGTGGTTGGTGCAGGAGCCGAAGAACTCCTCCATGGTGTCGACCATGGCCTCCACCCGGCTGTAGCGCTCGGCCTGGCCCTGGGGCAGCAGGTTGAGGTGGCTCACCTTGGCCGCGGTGAACAGGTTGGCCGCCGAGTTCGGGCACGCCGCCACGCAGGCGCCGCAGCCGATG
>JAGQSL010000089.1:1282-2704 GCA_020439525.1 Acidimicrobiales bacterium
AGCGGTCGACCATCAGGTCCTTCACCACGGGGAACGACGTCGCCCGCCACGGCTCGATGGTGATGGTGTCGCCGTCGGCGAACTTGCGCATGTGGAGCTGGCAGGTGGCCGTGCCCTTCTGGGGGCCGTGGGCCTGGCCGTCGATCATCAGCGAGCACGTGCCGCAGATGCCCTCGCGGCAGTCGTGGTCGAAGACGATGGCCTCCTTGCCCTCGTTGATGAGGCGCTCGTTGACCTGGTCGAGCATCTCGAGGAACGACATCTCGTCGTTGATGCCCGGCGCCGCGATCGTGTCGAAGTGGCCCGGGGCGCTCGGCCCGTCCTGGCGCCAGACCTTGAGGGTGACGTTGAGTTCCTTCACTTGTAGCTCCGGACGGCGAGGTGGACGTTGTCGAACTCGAGCGGCTCCACGTTGCGGATGGGCGCCGTGGGATCGCCGCTCCACTCCCAGGCGGCGACGTGGGCGAAGTGCTCGTCGTCGCGCTCGGCCTCGCCCTCCTCGGTCTGGTGCTCGGCGCGGAAGTGGCCGCCGCAGCTCTCCTCGCGGGTGAGGGCGTCGAGGCACATCACCTGGGCGAGCTCGAAGAAGTCGTCGACCCGGCCCGCCTTCTCGAGGGTCTGGTTGAGCGACGAGCCCGAGCCGGTGACCCGCAGGTCCTTGCGGAACTCCTCGTGGAGCGCCGGGATCTCGGCGAGGGCCTTCTCGAGGCCCTCCTTGGTGCGCTCCATGCCGCAGTAGTCCCACATGATGCGACCGAGCTTCATGTGGAAGGCGTCGGGCGACTGCGTGCCCCCGATCGACAGGTACTGGGCGAAGCGGTCGGTGGCCTCGGCCTCGGCCGCCTTGAAGGCCGGGTGGTCGGTGGGCACCGGCGTCGTGCCGAGCAGCGGGGCGAGGTAGTTGCTGATCGTGTTGGGGAGCACGAAGTAGCCGTCGGCCAGGCCCTGCATGAGCGCCGACGCGCCCAGGCGGTTGGCGCCGTGGTCCGAGAAGTTGGCCTCGCCGGCCGCGTAGAGCCCCGGCACCGAGGTCATCAGCTCGTAGTCCACCCAGAGCCCGCCCATCGTGTAGTGCGGGGCGGGGTAGATGCGCATGGGCTGGCGGTACGGCGATTCGTCGGTGATCCGCTCGTACATCTCGAAGAGGTTCCCGTAGCGCTCCTCGATCACCTTCTCGCCGAGGCGCCCGATGGCATCGGAGAAGTCGAGGAACACGCCGTTCTTCAGGGGCCCGACGCCCTTGCCGGCGTCGACCTCGACCTTGGCGGCCCGGCTGGCGATGTCGCGCGGGGCGAGGTTGCCGAAGCTCGGGTAGCGCCGCTCGAGGTAGTAGTCGCGATCCTCCTCGGGGATCTCGTGCGCCGGGCGGCGGTCGTCGGGATCCTTGGGGGCCCAGATGCGGCCGTCGTTGCGCAGCGACTC
>JAGQSL010000089.1:2774-3237 GCA_020439525.1 Acidimicrobiales bacterium
TGTAGCAGGGGTTGGCGAACGCCGCGCCCCGGCGGTGGGCCCGCCACGCGGCGGTGACGTTGCACGCCATGGCGTTGGTGGAGAGGAAGAAGACGTTGCTGTAGCCGCCGGTGGCGAGCACCACGGCGTGCGCCGAGTGGCTGGTGACCTCGCCGGTGAGCAGGTCGCGCACCACGATGCCGGCGGCCACACCGTCGACCACGACCACGTCGACCAGCTCGGTGCGGTTGTGGAGCTCGACGTTGCCCAGCCCGACCTGGCGGGCGAGCTGCTGGTAGGCGCCGAGGAGCAGCTGCTGGCCGGTCTGGCCTCGGGCGTAGAAGGTGCGGCTCACCTGGGCGCCACCGAAGGAGCGGTTGTCGAGCAGGCCGCCGTACTCGCGGGCGAACGGGACGCCCTGGGCGGTCATCTGGTCGATGATGTTCACCGACTCCTCGGCGAGGCGGTACACGTTGGCCTCGCG